>NZ_JBEYHA010000024.1:0-79395 GCF_040635075.1 Nocardiopsis sp. NPDC007018 | reverse complement strand
CCGGAGAAGGCTTCTGCTTTTCCGCCGCTTTCGCGGCGTTTCCGCTTTGTTGTGTCTTTACTTTATCAGGTGTTCCGCGCCCCGCCAAATCGGCGGCTTGTGGCAGCGTTTTCGCTTGACACGAGATCGGGGTAAAGCCCGTTGTGCTTCGTGTGGATTCGGGCGCCTTGCGGCTTGTGCCTGTTTCCTTTGAAGCGACTCTCCGAGTTTACATGGCCCGAGCACTGCTCGGACCGGAGTTTTTCGGAGGGTGTCTGACTCGAAGATCCGATCACGCCCACGGAGAGTCCGTGTTCGTTTCGATCGAGAAGATCCTGATCCCTCCTTGCGACCTTGGGCCGGTCGGAGGCGACTCGGAGAACATTACCCCTGGCCATGGGTGGACGCAAACAGTTCCACGCGTGTCCTGGGTCACATTCGGTCGAGGAGCCGTCCGGTACCCGTCCCCGCAGCGGCGTACAGCCACTCCACCTCCAGATCCACCTCGGCCACCGTCGCCGGGAGGAACGCCGTCAGGGCCTCGTGTCCGACGAGTGACGCGGCCACCTGGGCGATGGTCGGGTTGTGCCCCACCACCAGGACGGTGTCGGCGTCGGCGTCGACCTGGTTGACCAGTTCCCACAGCTGGTCGACCCCGGCGAGGTAGGCGGTCTCGGAGTAGTCGACGGTCAGGCCCGCGCGCACGCCCGGGTCCATGGCGCCCAGAACCCCGTCGAGTGTCCGACGCGTCCGTTCGGCCGTCGAGCAGATCACGTGGTCGGGAACGTGCCCCAGTTCGGCGAGCACCTTCCCCACCCGTTCGGCCTGCTCCCTGCCGAGGTCCGTCAGAGGACGCTCGTGGTCGGTGACCCCGTGCCCGTCCCCCGCCTGGGCGTGACGCATGAGCAGCAGTGTGCGGCTCATGACGACAGCACCGTCGCGACGACTGAGAGCAGGGCCATGAACCCCACCATCGCCCCCACGATGACCAGCAAACCCTTCATCCCGGACAAGGCCACTCCCTCGACTGCGTCTTCACCTTCGGCTTCCGCCGCCCGGGCCGCGCACGGAGGGCGTCCACCCAGGTTAGGTGCGGCTCCCGAGCCCTCTCTCCCGCCCCTCCCACGACGCGGTGCGGCCGCCCGGGCCTCCCGGACGGCCGCACCACCGCTGCGGACCGGCGGAAGCGCCGGTCCCCTCACTCAGGCCTGGTTGCCCTCCCCGGCCCGGGCCTCCTCTCGCGAACCGCCGTTGTCTCCACCGTTCTCCCCGACGCCTTCCGGAGCGCCCGCGGGCTCGGTCGCGCCGTCGGCCTCGGCGAGGTCGTCCTCGGTCCCCGCGCCCCGGTTCTTGGACCACAGGACGGCGCCGACGAGCACGCCGACCGCGATCACCGTGGCCCCGACCCGCACGGCCACGTTGTCGGCGTAGATCACCACGCTGGGCGCCACGATCAGGGCGACGAGGTTCATCACCTTGAGCAGCGGGTTGATGGCCGGTCCGGCGGTGTCCTTGAAGGGGTCGCCGACCGTGTCGCCGATGACGGTGGCCTCGTGCGCCGGGGAACCCTTGCCGCCGTGGTGGCCGTCCTCGACGAGCTTCTTGGCGTTGTCCCAGGCGCCGCCGGAGTTGGACAGGAACACCGCCATGAGCACACCGGCGGCGATCGCCCCGCCGAGGAAGGCGCCGAGCGGCGCGTAGCCGAACGCGAAGCCCACGGCGATGGGGGCCAGGACCGCCAGGAGGCCGGGGGTGACCAGCTCCCGCAGCGAGTCCTTGGTGCAGATGTCGACCACCCGCGCGTACTCGGGCTTCTCGGTGCCGTCCATGATCCCCGGGCGGGTGCGGAACTGGTTGCGTACCTCCAGGACGACGCGCTGGGCGGCCCGGCCGACCGCCATGATCGCCAGCCCGGAGAAGAAGAACACGACGCTGGCGCCGATGATGACGCCGACCAGGACGTCGGGCTCGTCCAGGGAGAGGGAGAAGACCTCGGTGCCGCCGAGCCGTTCCTGCACCGAGGTGCGGAAGGCGCCGAACAGGGCGGTGGCGGCCAGCACCGCCGTGGCGATCGCGATGCCCTTGGTGATCGCCTTGGTGGTGTTGCCGACCGCGTCGAGGCCGGTGAGGATCTCGGCCCCTCGGCCCTCGACGTCCCCGGACATCTCGGCGATGCCCTGGGCGTTGTCGGAGACCGGGCCGAAGGTGTCCATCGCGACGATGATGCCGACCGTGGTGAGCAGGCCGGTGCCCGCGAGGGCGACGGCGAACAGGCTCAGGGTGATGGAACCGCCGCCGAGGAGGAAGGCCGCGTACACGGCGCCCGCGATGAGCAGGGCCGAGTAGACCGCCGACTCCAGGCCGACGGAGATGCCGGAGAGGATCACGGTGGCCGCCCCGGTCCGCGAGCTCTCGCCGATGTCCTTGACGGGGCGCCGGTCGGTCTCGGTGAAGTAGCCGGTGAGCAGCTGGATGGCGGCGGCGAGCACGAGGCCGATGAGCACGGCCGCGACCGCGATGAACCGGGGGTCGGGGTTGGTCCCCGCGTCGGCGATCTCCTTCAGGACGCTGTCGCTGACCCCGGACATCTGCTCGAAGCTGCTGGGCAGGTACCAGAAGGCGGTGGCGGTCACCAGCACGGCGGAGATCGCGGCGGAGACGAAGAAGCCCCGGTTGATCGCCGTCATGGCGGTGCGGTCGTTGGCCCTGGGCGCCACGATGAAGATGCCGATCATGGCGGTGATGACACCGATCATCGGAACCAGCAGCGGGAAGACCAGGCCCTCGGTGCCGAAGGCGACGCGGCCGAGGATGAGCGAGGCGACGAGCACCACGGCGTAGGACTCGAAGAGGTCGGCGGCCATGCCCGCGCAGTCGCCGACGTTGTCACCGACGTTGTCGGCGATGGTGGCGGCGTTGCGGGGGTCGTCCTCGGGGATGCCCTGTTCGACCTTGCCGACGAGGTCGGCTCCGACGTCGGCGGCCTTGGTGAAGATGCCGCCGCCCACACGCATGAACATCGCCAGGAGGGCCGCGCCGAAGCCGAAGCCCTCCAGGACGATGGGCGCGTCGCCCCGGTAGACGAGGACGACCAGGGCCGCGCCGAACAGGCCCAGGCCGACCGTGATCATGCCCGCGACCCCGCCGGTGCGGAAGGCGATCCGCATGGCGGTGTGGTTGTCCTTCTCCTCACCGCCCCTCGCAGCCGCGGCGACCCGGACGTTGCCGCGTACCGCGAGCCACATGCCGATGAACCCGGTGGCGGCCGACAGGAGCGCGCCGAGGGCGAAGAAGAGCGACCGGCCGATGGCGATGGCCCAGCTGTCCGCGGGGAGCAGCAGAAGGAGAAGGGGAATGGCGACGACGAACACCGCGAGTGTGCGGAACTGCCGTTTCAGATAGGCCGCTGCCCCTTCCTGGACCGCGACCGCGATGTTGCGCATTCGCTCGGTGCCCTGGCCTGCGGCGAGGACCTCACGGACCAGCATCCCCGCGACGGCGAGCGCGAGTAGCGCGACCACCATGACGACGATGACGAGGGTGAGGTCCCGGCCCTCCAGTGCCAGTGCCATGCCACTTCCCGTGGCGAGGTTGAGCCCAGACAATCCGTCCTCCTTGAGACGGGCACGTCCTTTTCGGCCCCCTGCCGGTGGTGCGCGGGGCCTGGCCCTCGCGGGCTCGGGTGCCGCACACCGCCGTCGTGGACGTACCGCCGTCCGAAAGGCTCCTGAACTGGCTCGACGGCACGCTCGTCGGGTCGAAGCGGTGCCACCTTCCTGTGTGGTGAACGCCGCCCGCAGTCACGCACGCGCGGACGGTGATCCGGGGATTCTACGCACGGAGGCGAAGAAAGCAGAGAGCCGTTTCGGCATTTGTCCAAGAGAGATCGAAGATGTGATCTCACGGTGATCACGGGAAGTGGATGAAAGCCCTGTCAGGCCTCATTTAATTCTTATCCGCTCGCATAATGCGTGAACTCGATGTTAACGTTAAAGTACGCATAAAGTCAGGAATGCGGAGGTTGCACCTCTGGCCCCGCTGGGCACACGAGCCTTCCGTGGACTACACGGGCACGCCGTGGAACGCGGCCGGGGAGGAGGCCGGAAGGCATTTCGGTCCGAACGGAACTACGCTCCGAGCAGCCGCATCCCCGAAGGGTCGATCCCGTCCCCCGAGGCCGCCCGACCCGCGTCCAGATCGTCGGCCAACGCACGCGCGAACGCGGCCACCCCGGCGACGTCGAGACCATGGGGGGCGTCCGGGCCGAAGGCCGCCACCCGGTCGGCGCCCCGCCTGAGCAGCCGGGCGGCCCCCACCCGGTTGCCGCGCTGGGCGTGGGTGACGCCGACCGCCGTCTGTGCGAGCCCTCGCCACAGTTCGCGTTCCGGTTCGTCCACGGACTTCCACACGGCTTCGAGCACCTCGTGCGCGGTGAACGCGAACCCGCCGTCGAGCAGGCGCTGCGCCTCGGCGACGCCCTCCTCCACGGTGAACACCGCGTCGTCCGGCACCCGGTCGACCTCACCGACCGCTCCGTGCGGCATCGGTCGGCCGTACCGGTCCCGCGGACGCTGGTTCTGTGCCTGTCCGGACGCGTTGCGATCGCGGACACCGTCCGCACCGGACCGGGGTTCCCCGCTCATAGGTCCCTCACCGCCGTTCGCCGTCGGCGCCCCGGCCACCGGTGGCGCCGACTCCACCGTCGACTTCCCGCAACCACCCTACGAGAGCGTCCCCCACGGCGTCCGGCCGCTCCTCGTGCGGGAAGTGCCCGGCACCCGGCACCGGCACCCACCGGTAGGGGGCGCGCACCAGTCGGCGCGAGGCACGCGCCACCCCAGGCGGGCACACCCGGTCCAGTTCACCGTGCAGTTGCAGGACCGGCACCGACACCGGACGGCGCATGCGCCACGCGTACCTGAACCCGTCCGCACGGAACCGGGAGCGGAAGATCCAGCGGTGGTACTCCAGCGAACAGTGCGACACCTTCGGGATCGCGAACGCGCGGCGGTGGTGCTCCCGCGCCTCCCGGTCCGGCCACCCGGGGGCGGACCACGCGTCGAGGAGATCGCCCACGCGGACGCAGCCGTCGGCGAGGAGGCGGTGTTCGGGCAGGATCGGCACCTGGGCGCGAAGCATGTGCGCGACGCCCGGTCCACCGGAGAACAGGACGCGCGCGGCGCGGCGGGGATGCGGTGCGGACACCGCGGCCAGGGCACGGATCTCGTCAGGGTGGTAGGCGGTCATGGTCCAGCCGACCAGTCCGCCGACCCCGTGACCCACCACGGCGGCGTCCGCGGCGCCGAGCGCGCGGACCAGGCTCGCCATGTCCTGGGCCACCCCCACCAGGTCGTAGCCGCGCGGGGTCTTGTCACTGGCGCCGTAGCCGCGCAGGTCGACCGCGACCGCGCGGTATCCCGCCCGGGCCAGACCGGTCAGCTGGGCGCGCCAGGCCCACCAGAACTGGGGGAACCCGTGCAGGAGGAGGACGAGGGGCCCCTCACCGAGCTCGGCCACATGGAACCGGGCTCCGGCGGCGCTCACCGTCCGGTGGTTCCAGGGGCCGTCGACGTAGGCGGCCGAGTCGTCCAGCACCGGGGGCTACCGGTGGACGGGTTCGGGGGTCTCGTCGTCCGAGGCGGCCTCGACCGTCCCGTTCTTGGGCGGGCGGACCTCGCCCCGCAGGATGCCCACGAGACGGGAGGTGGTGACCGCGGTCCGGGCCAGGCCCTGACGGCGGCGCAGGTTGATCACGGCGACCAGGATGAGGACGGCGGCGATCAGGAGGTAGAAGCCGGTGACGGTCAGGAAGGAGAGCCAGAAGGCCCACCCGACCACCTCGGCGAGGAACAGGCCCACGGTGACCGAGAACAGGATGAGGACCAGGTGGAGGACGAAGGCCGCCGCCCCGAACTCGCCGAGGCTCTTGCCGATCCTGGTGGCGTCGGCCTTGGCCTCCAGCTTGGCGAGCTTGATCTCCAGCCGCACGATGCGGGAGAGGTTGTCGGTGGCGTCGGAGACCAGCTCACCGATGGAACGGTCGGAGTCGCTGGCAGTGCCAGGTCGGCCGGTACCCGGCTTGTCCACCATCGTGGGGGTTCCCTTCTCTCGGTCCGTACACGTGGATGATCCTCCGCATCCTCGCACATGCCCTCCCACCCGTGTCTCTCACGGCACGCAAAACCGGCGGCTTCGGTTTCGTCACTTGGGTGAGCGGGAACGGCGCCCCCTCCCTTCGGAAGGGACGGGGCGCCGTTCGGGGACCGGACCCGGTCAGCCGTCCTTCTTGGCGGAGGGCAGCTGCTTGGCGATCACGTCCATGATCGACGAGTCGGTGAGGGTCGAGGTGTCACCGACCTCCCGCTCCTCCGCGATGTCGCGCAGCAGACGCCGCATGATCTTGCCGGAGCGGGTCTTGGGCAGCTCCGGCACGGCCAGCAGGCGGGCCGGCTTGGCGATGGGGCCGAGCGAACTGCCGACGTGGTTGCGCAGCTCCTGGACCAGGTCGGCCGGGACCTCCTCAGCGCCGCCCCGCAGGATGACGAAGCCGACGATGGCCTGACCGGTCACCTTGTCGACCGCGCCCACCACGGCCGCCTCGGCGACCTTGGGGTGGGAGACGAGCGCGGACTCCACCTCGGTGGTGGAGATGTTGTGGCCGGAGACGAGCATGACGTCGTCCACGCGGCCGAGCAGCCACAGGTCGCCGTCCTCGTCCTTCTTCGCGCCGTCACCGGGGAAGTACAGGCCCTCGAAGCGCGACCAGTAGGTGTCCTTGTACCGCTGGTCGTCCCCCCAGATGCCGCGCAGCATCGACGGCCACGGCTCGCGGATGACGATGAAGCCGCCCTCGCCGTCGGGGACGGACTTGCCCTCCTCGTCCACCACGTCCGCGACGATGCCCGGAACGGCCCGCATGGCGGCGCCGGGCTTGCCGGAGGTGACGCCGGGGAGCGGGCTGACCATGATCGCGCCGGTCTCGGTCTGCCACCAGGTGTCGACCACCGGGGTGTTCCCGCCGCCGATGTTCTCCCGGTACCACATGTAGGCCTCGGGGTTGATGGGTTCACCCACCGAGCCGATCACCCTCAGGCTGGACAGGTCGTACTCGGCGGGGATCTCGTCGCCCCACTTCATGAAGGTGCGGATCGCCGTGGGCGCCATGTAGGCGATGGTGACCTTGTACTTCTCGATGAGCTCCCAGAAGCGGCCCTTGTGCGGGGTGTCCGGGGTGCCCTCGTACATGACGACGGTGGCCGCGTTGGAGAGCGGCCCGTACACGATGTAGGAGTGGCCGGTCACCCAGCCGATGTCGGCGGCGCACCAGTAGACGTCGGTCTCGGGCTTGAGGTCGAAGACCGCCCAGTGCGTGTAGGAGGCCTGCGTGAGGTAGCCGCCGGTGGTGTGCAGGATGCCCTTGGGCTTGGCCGTGGTGCCGCTGGTGTACATGATGTACAGCGGGTGCTCGGCGTCGTGCGCCTCGGGGGCGTGCTCGGTGCTCGCGGTCTCCACGACGTCGTGCCACCACACGTCGCGGTCGTTCCACTCGACGTCCTGGCCGGTGCGGCGGACGACGAGGACGTTCTCGACGGCGGGGCGGTCCGCGACGGCTCCGTCCACGGCGGGCTTGAGCGCGCTGGGCTTGCCGCGCCGGTAGCCGCCGTCCGCGGTGATGACGAGCTTGGCCTGGCTGTCGTCCAGGCGCTGGCCGAGGGCGTCCACGGAGAAACCACCGAAGACGACCATGTGCACGGCGCCGATACGGGCACAGGCGAGCATGGCCACGACGGTCTCGGGGATCATCGGCATGTAGATGGCGACGCGGTCGCCCTTGGCCACGCCCAACGAGGTGAGGGCGTTGGCGGCCTGGCAGACCTGGTCCTTGAGTTCGGCGTAGGTGATGGCCCGGCTGTCACCGGGCTCCCCCTCCCACTGGAGGGCGACGCGGTCGCCGAGACCGGCCTCGACGTGCCGGTCCAGACAGTTGACGGAGGCGTTGAGCTCGCCTCCGACGAACCACTGGGCGTAGGGCGGGTTCCAGTCCAGGACGGTGTCCCAGGGCCGCTCCCACTGGAGCCTCCGGGCCTGCTCCTCCCAGAAGCCCAGGCGGTCACTCGCCGCGACGTCGTAGGCGTCGGCCTTGACGTTGGCGTTCGCGGCGAGGTCCGCGGGCGGCGGGAAGCTCCTGGTCTCGTGGAGAAGGTTGGACAGTGTCTCCTGGCTCGGGGGAGTGCTGTCGGCCACTGTGATTCTCCTTACGTTGGGCTGTGCGTCCCAATTAATCATGTGGTCCATACCGCGGGAACAGGCGGGTCGACGTCCAGCGGCGGCACGGCCCGGGCGCGCGGCGAACGGTCGGCGAACGGTCGCCGGTCCGCGACGAGCGGTCCCCCCGAGCCCGGGTCCGGGGCGTGGAGCACCCGGTGTTACCGCCGCGTAGTGTTGTTTTCCGTGAGCGAATCGACTTCTGCATCCCTGTCCGACCCACTGTCCCGGATCGCCGCCCTTCCCGGGGTGAGCGACGCGGTGGAGGAGACCAGGACCCTGGTCGACAGGCTGCTGGGACACCGCGTCCTGCGCCGCCGGAGCAGTGACGTGTCCATGGAGTCCTCCCTGCGGGGCGCGTGCGCGTCGGCCGCCCTGGAGGGCGCCGAGGTCTCGATGGACGAGATCCGCGACGGGCACGTGTACGACACCCGGATCAAGGGCGCGCTCCGTGTCGGCGGTGAGCTGGGCACGCTGGTGGACACCTGGCCCCAGGCCCCCCGCCAGGCCCTGGCCCGCCTGCACACCCTGGCCGCGGCCGACGCGGTGGCGGAGGAGGCCCTGGGGCGCCCCCGGCTGGAGGGTGAGCGCGTCGAGGACCCGCTCGACCTCGGTTCGGCGCCGGGCGCCGCGGAGGCCGCGGCGCGGCTGGAGGGCCTGTACGCGCTGTTGGGGGCCCGGACGACGGTTCCCGCCCTGGTGACGTCGGCACTGGTACACGGAGAGCTGATGGCGATCCGGCCGTTCGGCTGGGGTGACGGGCTGGTGGCGCGGGCCGCCGAGCGGCTGACGCTGGTGGAGCGCGGGCTGGACCCGAAGTCCCTGGTCACGTCCGAGCTGGGCCACCAGACTCTGAGGGACGAGTACGCCCCGGCCCTGCGCGGTTACATGACCGGCACCGCCGAGGGGGTGGCCGCCTGGGTCGTGTACTGCTGCCGTGCGGTGCGGGCCGGCGCCCAGGACTCCCTCGCCACGTGCGAGGCGCTCAAGCGCGGCTGAGCCGGAGTGCGGGGCTCAGGGGGCGGACGGGGCGGACGGGGCGGACGAGAACCGAACACCGTTCGCCCGACGCCGTTCCCGGATGGCGATCCCGGGGCGCTCCACGGATAATCGCCAGTTCCCCACTCCGTTGATTTACCAACAAGTAATAACTCGGATGCATCTCGTTTCGATCACGCTTCACCGAGCGCGATTGTTTCCCGATTGCTCACGCACGTGCACGTGCATGCGAACGGCACTCCCGATGACCCCCGGGGGTGCCGTTTCCGCTTCCCCCGAGCGCGCGCACAGCCACCATTCCTTACGCAGTGACCTGGGAAGACATCGCTTTTTCCGAGCCCTCCCATGCCCCGGCAGCAGCGGGCGCGAGAGGTTCTCGAAGGGCACCACCCGGCCGACTCCGGGCACCGACTCCTTTGTTTGCCCGCCCCGAAACCCCCTTCCAAAAGGTGGTGCGGCGAAGTTTCTCTGTTGGATTCCCGAACCGATAGACAGTGTCTCGTGATAGCGTCTGTTCCGGAGTCGCGCGAAGGGCCGACATCGCCGGGCCAAAACCCGGGGTTCCTGGTTGAGGGCACGAGTCGCAAATACGGACATTGCGCCCATGAAACTGTGGCACCGTCGATCCTCGCGAGAAGAACGGAACGGACCCCGGCACGGGGCTCCGCGCGTTCGCACCCACGCTCCCGAAGGACCCTTCCCCGGAGAGCGGACTCCGGCCTGTCCCCCCGAGGCCGGAACCGAGTGGCCCCCAGTTCCCCCTGTGGGGTCCGCTCGACGACCTCCGCTCCGTCCCGCCTGACGGGCCGGGACACACGGACAGCCCCCGTACGTGTGTCCCGCCCGCCGGGTGGGGCCCGCTCCGGCGGCACTCCCGGGCACGGCGGCCGACTCCCCCACCCGGGTTATCCACAGATCCGCGCCGACGGCTTTCGCCGGGCGCCTCCTTCGGCGAAGGTCGAAAGGGCAGGTTCCCCGCCCTTCCCGGAAGGCCCGATGGACGCCCCGCAGCGCACCCTGATCGCCACCGCCGACCCCGCCCTCCTCGACGACCTCCTCCGACTGACCGCGGCGGCCGCCGTCGAGGTCACCGTGGCACCCGACCCCGAACAGGCCCTGCGTGCCTGGAACCGCTCCCCCCTCGTCGTGGTCGGCGCCGACCTGGACCGCGCGCTCCGCGCCGCCGGTCCACCACCCCACCCACGGGTGGCGGTCGTCTCCCACGACGACGGCCCCGCACCCGAGCGCGCCGCGCTCCCCGGACACGCCGCCCCGGGACACGGCGCCCCCGGCGACCGCCCCCATCACCAGGCTCCCGAACACCACCGCCCCCGACGCGACGGCGTCTACCTGCTGCCCAGGGACGAGGCCGCCCTCGTCGACCTCCTCTCCTCCGTCACCGACCGCGCCCCGGCGCCCGTGGTGTCCGTCGTCGGCGGCCGGGGCGGCGCCGGAGCCAGCCTGCTCTCGGCCGCCCTCTCCCTCGCCGGTGAACGCGCCGGACTGGCCACCGCCCTGCTCGACGCCGACCCGCTGGGCTGCGGGCCCGACGTCTACCTGGGCTGCGACCACGCCGCCCCGCAGGCCCGCACCGGCTGGGGCGACCTGGTCCGCCAACGCGGCCGCCTACCCTGGCGTACCCTGCGCGACGGCCTGCCCAGGGTCGGCCGGGTGGACGTACTCACCTGGGCGCGCGGCACCGGCACCGAACAGGGCCGCCCCCTCCCGGTCGGCGCCGCCCGGGCCGTCCTGGACTCCGCCCGCCGGGGCACCGACCTCGTCGTGGCGGACCTGCCCCGCTCCTTCGACCCGGGCACCGCCGTCTTCCTCAACCACTCCGCCCTCGTCCTCGTGGTGGTCCCCGCCGACGTGTACTCGGTGGTGTCCGCCGCGCGCATGACCCCACGGCTCCGTCAGGAGGCCACCCGGGTACGGGTCGTCGTGCGCGGAGCCCGGGGCGGCCTGTCCACCGGGGTGGTCACCACGACGCTCGGCGTGGAGCTGGGAGCCGACCTACCACCCGAACCCGGGCTCTCCCGTGCACTGCGGGTCGGTGAGGTACCGGCCCGGCACCCCCGTTCCCCGCTGGCCCGCTACGCGGACCGGGTCGTGGCGGCCCTGGTCCGCGAGGAGCGACCCCGATGAGCGCCCTCTGGGACCGGCTGGCCCACCGCGCCCCCGCACCGGGCACCCCGGCGCCGCGCTCCCCGGTGTCCCGCGCCGCGCCGCCCACCACGGCCAGGGACCCGTCCCCCGCCGAGGACACCGTGCTGGAACGGGTCCGCGACCGCTTCGTTGCCACCGGGACGCCGGTCACCCCGGCCAACGTCGCCGCCGCGATCCGCGCCGAGGGCGGCGCCCTGGGCGACCGGGAACTCCTCACGATGACCCGGCGGCTCGCCGCCGACCTGTCCGGGGCCGGTCCACTGGAGGAACTGCTCACCGCCGATGTCACCGACGTCCTGGTCAACGGGCCGGACCAGGTCTGGGTCGACTCCGGCGAAGGGCTGCGCCGCATACACGGGGTGCGGTTCGCCTCCGAGGACGAAGTGCGCAGGCTCGCCCAGCGGCTCGCCTTCCAGGCCGGGCGACGGCTCGACGCCGCCGTCCCCTACGTGGACGCGCGCCTGCCGGGCGGGGCCCGGCTGCACGCCGTGCTGCCGCCCATCGCCCCCGGCGGCGCCTGCCTGTCCCTGCGCGTCCCGCCCAGGCGCGTCTTCGGGCTCGGGGAGCTCACCGCCAGCGGCACCCTGACCCCCTCCGGCGCGGACCTGCTGCGCGCACTCGTCGCCCTCCGCGAACCCTTCCTGGTCAGCGGCGGGACGGGGACGGGCAAGACCACCCTGCTGTCGTCCCTGCTGTCCCTGGTCCACCCCGAGGAACGCATCGTGCTCGCCGAGGACTCCCCCGAGCTGCGCCCCGACCACCCGCACGTGGTGCGCCTCCAGACCCGCCCGGCCAACGTCGAGGGCAGCGGGGAGGTCACCCTGGAGACCCTCGTCCGCCAGGGCCTGCGTATGCGCCCGGACCGGCTCGTGGTCGGGGAGGCCCGTGGCCCGGAGATCGTGTCGTTGCTGGGCGCCCTCAACACCGGCCACCGTGGCGGCGCCGGGACTCTCCACGCCAACGGCGCCGAGGAGGTGCCCGCCCGGATCGAGGCGATGGGGTGTGCCGCCGGACTCGGGCGAGGGGCGGTGCACAGCCAGCTCGCCGCCACCGGGGTGCTGGTGGTCCACCTGGTCCGGGATGCCCGGGGGCGTCGCCTCGCCGAGGTCAGGGTCCTGCGGCGGGAGGCCTCGGGGCTGGTGCGGGCCGAACCCGCGGTGGCCTTCACCCCGGACGGACGCACACACGAGCACCCCGGCGCGGAGGAGCTGGCGGCCCGGCTGGGCGGAGGGTGGCGGCGGTGATCCTCCTGGCGGTGACCACGTTGGCGGCGGCCCTGGCCTGGTCCGTGCCCCGTGCGGGCCGGTACCGGCTGGTACCGCGGCGGCGGCCCGAGCGTGCGCGCCGACGGCTTCGCCCGCCGTCGCTGCGCCCGCTCCTGGCGCTCCTGACCCGCCGTCGCGAGGGAACGCAACGGCGGTGGGCGGTGATCCGCCTGTGCCGGACGATGGCGGCCGAGCTCAGGGCCGGGCAGTCGCCGGAGTCCGCCCTGCGGATCGCGGCGGTGGAGGGCGGCGCGCTCGTCGGCGCGGTGTCGGACCCCGCGGAACTGCGCGGAGCGGCCGCGCGGGACGAGGACCTGTGGGCCCTGGCCGGGCTCGCGGCCTGTTGGGAGGTGGCGTCGGAGACCGGGGCCGGACTGGCCGGGGTGGTGGACGAGTTCGCGGAGAACCTGACCGAACGCGAGGAGCAGCGGGCCGAGGCGTGGGCGCGGACCGCCGGACCCCGCACCACCGCGCTCGTGCTGTGCGGGCTGCCGCTGGTCGGGATGGCGATGTCGGCGGGGCTGGGCGGATCGCCGCTGGTGTTCCTGTTCACCACGCCGGTGGGCCTGTTGTGCCTGGGTCTGGGCGTGCTGCTCGATCTCGTCGGCGTCTGGTGGACCCTGCGCATGGTGCGAAGAGCCGTGGCCTGAGCGGGGTGCCGGGTCGGGGGGCGGGGTCCGGAGCGGAGTCCACCCGGCCCTGGTTCCGTGCGGAGCCCGGAGCCGACGAACGGAGGGAGAGAGATGTACTTCGAGGTGGCGGCGGTGCTGTGCGCGACGGGGGCGGTGTGGGTCCTGTGCGGACCGGACCGTCCGCGTTCCGTCCCTCGGGTCCTCGGCGCGGCGGCGGGCACCAGAGCCCGAAAACGGCCACGCGGGCCCGCGCCGGGGTCCTGGCTCCGGTTGCTCGTCCCGGTCGTGGCCGCGGTCGCGCTGACCGCTCTGGTCGGCGGGGCGGGCGTCGTCGTGGCCCTGGGTGTGGGCGGCTACCTGTGGTGGCGGTCCCGTAGGAGGGCACGGCGTCCCGCGCGCCTGCCGGTCACCGACGACCTTCCCGTGCTCATCGGTCTGCTCGCCTCGGGTGTCCGTGCCGGTGCGACCGTACCCGCCGGTCTGGGGGCGGTGGCCGGGGCGGCCCGAGGCGACCTGGGAACCGAACTCGCCTCCCTGCGGGACCAGCTGGAGCTGGGTGCCGACCCCCTGCCCGCCTGGCGCAGGTCGGCCCTGCCCGAGCCCCTGGTGGCGGTCGGCGCCGACCTGGCCCGGGCCGCCGAGACCGGAGCTCCCGTGGCCGATCTGCTCGACCGGCACGTACGCGACCTCCGTCGGCGGTCCCGGGCCGTGACCACCGCCCGCGTGGAGAGTCTGGGGGTACTGGTCGTCGCCCCGCTCGGGTTGTGCTTCCTGCCCGCCTTCGTGCTGATCGGCATCGTGCCGATGGCGGCGGAACTCCTCCTGGCCGCGCTCGCGCGATGAACCGCGCACGAGCGGCGGGGTGCGGCGAACCCGTGGCCGCCGCACCCCGGGCGTCCGGTCAGGGGCGCTCGCCGATCTCGCCGACCCAACCCGACCACACGAAGCCGACCTGCTCGGTGAGGAGCGGGTACTCCAGACCGAAGCTGGCCGCGCCCTCGTACTCGGGCCCCTCCTCCAGGAGGGTGACGTCGCGGTACAGCAGTGCGCCGTCCTCGGCGTCGTACAGGTACCGGACCTCGCTCACCCGGCCCTCGTCCTCGATGGTGAAGGCGAACAGCTCGCCCTCGCGGTTCAGCGTGTCGGTCGCGGTGCCCAGGTAGGCCACCTCGGCGGCTTCGGCGAACACCCGCTGGACCGCGGCCTCCTCCGCGCCGGACAGCGGCCGCGACTCGTAGAGCCGGTCCGCGGCGTTGGCCAGCGCGGGCAGGGACTCGTCGGCCGGGCCCTCACCGAAGTCGGCGAGCGCCTCCAGCATCCCGTCGGTGTCGGTCGGCAGCTCGGCGGGCCACACGAGGCTCTCGTGCACGGTGTCCTCGTAGGACTCGCTGCCCTGTTCGAGGAACCACTCGTGGTCGGCCTCCTCGCCTCCGGTCTCCAGCGGCGGCTTCGGCTCGGAGTCCTGTCGGGTGTTGCCCTCCAGGTCCTCCCACGACGTCCAGTCGTAGGGGACGAACCGGTAGCCATGGGTCTCGTCCGGGTCGTCGTCGCCCGCGTTGGCGGTGAGCTGGTGCAGCCGTGTGCCGGTGGTGGCGACGAAGCCCACCTCCCCGTCGCCCGGGGCGGCGCCGCGCGCCTCGGTGACGTCGGCCAGCGCGGTCAGGGGCTCGGTGCCGTCGACCGGGTCGCCGCCGGTGACCTCGATGGGGTCGGGCTGGGCGGCGTAGGCCAGCGGAATGCCCGCGTGGTCGTCACCGGGCAGGATGACCACACCGGCGCCCACGGCGAGTGCGGCGGTCGCCGCTCCGGCGGCCAGGACGGGGACGCGCTTCCACAGGGGTCGGGCCATGGTCGTGTGTTCCTCCAGTTTCGCGATGGCGTGCAGACGCGCCCGCTGCCGGGCCTCGGGGGTGGGGCGAACGTCGTTGGCGGGGTCGGTGCCGTCGAATGCGTTGCGCAGTGCGGTCAGGTCGTCCACGAGACCTCCTTCGGGACGCGCACCCGGGCGGGTGCGGGGGCGTCTTCCTTCATGAACGCGGTCAGTTTTCTTCGAGCCCGGTGCAGACGCCCGCGAGCGGTGACATGCGCGCAGCCGACCACCTTCGCGGCCTGGCGGCAGTCCAGCCCCTCCCAGGTCACGAGCATCACGAGTTCGCGTTCGACCTCCGTCAACCGGGCCAGCGCCGCCAGGGCGCCCGCACGGTCGAGGAACTGGTCGGCGTCGTCGTGGTGGCGGGGGCCGGTCTCCTGTCCGAGCGACTCGGCGATCAGCCCCTGCCGTCGCGCGGAACGCATGTGGGCGAGCCCGATCCGGCGGGCGCAGGCGTACAGCCAGGGCAGTTCCTGTCCCGCCGGTACGTGTCCCCGGCGCTGCCATGCCACCGCGAAGGCCTCCGAAGCGACGTCGTCGGCCTGATCGGGCCCCACACGTCGGCGCGCGTAGCGGTAGACCGCGTCGTAGTGCTCTTCGAACATGTCGTTGAAGTCGCGGCGGTCGGAGTGTTCGTCTCCGGCTCGGCCTTCTCGCATCGGCGTTCCTCCCGTTCTCTCACCCGTCTATGTCCGCGGAGGGGGTGTGTGTTCGGTCGGGAGGTGACTCTTCTTCGACGACCGCCATGTGGTCCGGGACACAGCGCTCTGGCCCGCGACTGGAGGTCGGAGGGGCCGTTACGCCCTCTCCCACCTGGAAGGTTAGGGGTGGAACGGACCACGGGCGCACCCGGAGGGCGCGGGCCGGAGACGGGGTCAGGGTGTCTCCCCGGCTCCGTGTACCGGTCCGGCCCGGGAGCGCGCCACGACCTCGTGGGCCCGAGCGGTGGCGGTGAGGGACACCGTGACCTCGACGGTGAACCCCTCCGCTTCGCAGGAGTCGAGGGTCGCGCCGTTGGCCTCGGCGGTGCGCCGGGCGCTCTCGCACGCATGCGGGGTTCCCTCGTGCGCCCGTGCCGCCGCCGCGAGCGCGGCGAGGTCGGCGGCGGTGGCCGCACGGTCGCGGTCCAGGCGGGCCGCGGCGGTGAGGAGCACGGTGTGGACGAGGAACCACAGCACCAGGCTGACCGAGATCCACCAGACGGTGGCGGACCCGGAGTCCGCCCGGCCGCCCGCCCCGCTCCCGCCCGGTGGCCGGGACTGGAACGGGGTCACGGGAGCGCGCTGAGCAGGGCGCGGGCGCCGCCCGGCGCCACCAGCACCAGCACCAGCACCAGCACCAGCACCAGCACCAGCACCAGCACCAGCACCAGCACCAGCACTGAAGCACGTGCGGGGGGACGCGCGAGGTTGCGCGGGCCTCCGGTCGCCGTGCCACGGACGGATGAGAGAGAGCGGTCGGGTCAGCGGGCCGCAGACGCACCCGGGCGCGGGAGCGTGCCGGGCCGCACGGGCCATCCGGGTCACGGCGGCTCCTCCAGGGGGACCGCCGCCTCGGCACGGACACCGAGTGGCGGGGCCCGCAGGGGGCCGATCCGCAGTTCGGCGCGCACGGTGACCCGCGCCGTCCCGCCGCCTTCGGTCAGCTCGACACGGGCCCCGTCCGGGGCGGCCGACAGCGCCAGGGCCCGGGCCCGGTCCGGAGTCTCGCCACGGGCCAGGGCACGGGCCCCGATCCGGGCGGCGTCGGCGCAGGAGAGCCGGGCCTCGGCCGCGGCGACCGCGCCGAGTGCGACGGCCAACACCAGCATGAGGGTGGGCAGCAGCATGGCCGCCTCCATCGTCACGGAGCCGCCCCGGTCAGTGGCGGGGCTGGAGCGCATCGACGAACACCGCGGTGAGGGCGGCCGACACCGTCTCGCTGGTGGCGATGAGGTAGAGCACCCCCGCGATGGCCACCGCCGCGACCGTTCCCATGGCGTACTCTGCGGTGCTCATGCCGTGGTCGGAGCGGACGGGGTTCGGGCTCGGGAAAGGGGACACGGGACCTCCCTGGGGTTCCGGGCGGGGAGGGTCCTGCCGCCCGGTCCTTCCAGGGTGCGGCCGGGGGCACCGGATCGGAAGACGTCGCCCGGGCCTGTGGACAACCCCCGTCGTCACCCGGTCCTGTGGACAGCTGCCGTCGTCGCCCGCGCCATCGCGGTCGACCTCCCCTGGGGACGAGCCGACGCGCCTCCGAACAGGTGGGGCCCGGTCCGACCGGACCGGGCCCCACCCGACTCGCGCGACGACCGGCGCCACGGACCCTAGTTCAGGCCCTTGCGGGTCAGCAGCGGGCCCATGCCGGGCTCACGGCCGAGGAAGTCGGTGACCGCCGCCATCGGGTCGACGCTGCCGCCCTTGGAGAGCACCTTCTCCCGGAATCTGTCGCCGCCCGCGCGGGTGAGGCCGCCGTGCTCCTTGAACCACTCGACGCTCTCCGCGTCCAGCACCTCGCTCCACACGTACGAGTAGTAGCCCGCGCTGTAGCCGTCGTCGGAGAAGATGTGCTGGAAGTACGTGCTCCGGTAGCGGGGGCTCACCAGCGGGTGCAGCACCCCCGCCGCTTCCAGGGCCCGCCGCTCGAAGGCCGCCGGGTCCTCGATGGTCTCCCCCGGCGCCAACCGGTGCCAGGCCCAGTCGAGCAGTGCGGCGCCCAGGTACTCGAAGGTGCCGAAACCCTGGTTGAACTGGCTGGCGGCGGTGAGGCGCCCCACCAGTTCGGCGGGGACGGGCTCGTCGGTCTCGTGGTGCCTGGCGTAGTTCGACAGCACCTCCGGCCACAGGGCCCACATCTCGTTGACCTGGGACGGGAACTCCACGAAGTCGCGCGGCACGCTCGTGCCCTCGACCCTGGGGAACCGGACGGCGGAGAGCAGGCCGTGCAGCGCGTGGCCGAACTCGTGGAAGGCCGTTTCCACCTCGTCGAAGGTCAGCAGGGTGGGTCCGGAGACGGGCTTGGTGATGTTGAGGTTGTTGACCACCACCGGCAGTTCGTCCAGCAGGTACGACTGGTCGACCAGGTTGTGCATCCACGCGCCGCCGCGCTTGGTGGCACGCGCGTAGGGGTCGAGCAGGAAGAGGCCGAGCGGGGTGCCGTCGCCGTCGAACACCTCCCACGTGCGCATGTCGGAGTGGTAGCCGCGCAGGTCGGGACGCTCGGTGAAGGTGACCCCGTACAGCAGGGTCGCCGCGTGGAAGACGCCGTCCTCGAACACGCGGCCCAGCTCGAAGTAGGGCCGAAGGACGCTCTCGTCGAAGTCGTAGCGCGCCTTGCGGACCTGCTCCGTGTAGTAGGGCCAGTCCCACGGCTCGATCTCGTGCCCGGCGTACTCGGCGAGCGCCCGGGCCTCCTTCTCGACGTTGCGCAGGGCCGGGCCGACCAGCTGTCCGAGGCGTTCCTCGACCGCCTCGACGGTCCTGGCGGTCTGGTCGGCGACCTTGTAGGCCGCGTGGTCGGGGTATCCGAGCAGCTGGGCGCGTTCGGCGCGCAGCTCGGCCATGCGGGCGCCGATCTCCAGGTTCTCCGGGGCGCGGTCGCGGCTCAGCGTGTACAGGCGTTCGCGGGTGGAGCGGTTGGTGAGCTGGGACAGCGCGGGCTGCACGGTGGTGTTCAGCAGCGGCAGCACGTACTCGTCGCCCTGGCGGATCGCCTCGATCTGGGCCGCGTCCAGGCCGTCGAGGTCGGTGGCGTCAGTGGTGACCAGTGACGACTCCCCGGTGGCCCGCACGACGTTGCGGGAGAACTCCGTGCCGAGCTCGGCCAGGCGGGCGTTGAGCTCGCGCAGTCGCTCCTGCTCCCGCTCGCCGAGGTCGGCTCCCGCCTTGACGAAGTCGAGCCGGTACCGCTCCAGCAGCCACGCCTCCTGCGGGTCGTCCGTGCTGACCTGCTGAATCCGGGCCCACAGCTCGCGGTTGAGGGAGATCGCGTCGCTGTGCCGGGTGGAGCGGGGGACGATCTCCTTCTCGATCTCGCGGATGCCGTCGGTGGCATCGGAGCCGGTCAGCGTGTTGAGCACGACCTCCACTCGTCGGAGGGTCGCGCCGGAGCGCTCCAGCGCGGCGATGGTGTTGTCGAAGGTCGCGGGCTCCGGGTTGCGGGCGATCGCGTCCACTTCGGCGAGGTGCTCGGCCACGCCCTGCTCGAAGGCGGGCAGGAAGTGCTCCTCGCGGACCGCCGCGAAGTCGGGAAGACGGTAGGGCAGTTCGCTGGGTGACAGGAACGGGTTGGCGGTCAAGGGGTGGTGCTCCTCGTTCGTTGAGGGTCGGGCGCTCGTGCCGTTCTATCCTGCTGCCGCCCGGCTGTCACCCCCTTACCCAGGGCTGACGTGCGGTCACTCGGCGCAGCGCCGCTGCGGGGCGGCGCCCGCGGCCCGGGCCGGGCCCGTACCGGTGGGGGGCGTCCTGACAGTGCGGCGCGGGCCTGGTTTCATGGCTGTGACCCAGCGCACTCGGAGGTGTCAGTTGCCCGAGAACACGGGCGTTCCCGGCCCCTGGGGGACCCACCCGCTCCCCCGTTCGGCCCTTCCCCCCGTCGGTACGCCGGACCTGCGCGGCCCCGCCCGGTTCGTGTGGTGGCTGATCGCCCGTCAGCCGTGGCGCGTCCTGCGCGGTGCCCTGTTCGGCACCCTGTGGATGGTGGGGCTGGTGTTCCCGCCCTACCTGATGGCCCGTGCCATCGACGACGGTCTGCGCGCCGAGGACCCCCGCGCTCTCACCCTGTGGGCGGGGGCCGGAGCGGCGATGGCCGTGGCGACCGCGATCGTGTCGATCCTGCGGCACCGCACGATGTTCCTGGTCCGCACGGACGCCGCCCACCGAACCATGCGTGTGGTCACCCGGCACGCCACGGTACTCGGCGCGACCCTGTCACGGCGGGTCTCCTCCGGCGAGCTCTCCACGGTGCAGGCCTCCGACGTCCTGCGGATCGCCCACATCCTCACCATGACCGGCCCCGGCGTGGGGTCGGTCGTGGCCTACGGGGGCGTGTCGGTCCTGCTGTTCACCATCTCGCCGCCGTTGGCCGCGATCGTGGTGCTCGGCGTCCCGGTGCTGGCCGCGGTGGTGGGGCCGCTGATGGGGAGGCTGCACGGACACCAGAGCGTCTACCGCGAACACCAGGGCCGCGCCATGGCACTGGCCGCCGACATCGTGTCCGGACTGCGGGTCCTGTGCGGGATCGGCGGACGGTCGCACTTCGCCCGCCGGTACGAGGAGCGCTCGCGGGAGGTGCTGCGCCAGGGCTACCGGGTCAGCGAGACCACGAGCTGGTTCCACGCGGTGAGTGCCTGCCTGCCGGTGGTCTTCCTCGGGGCGGTCACCTGGGTGGCCGCCCGTCTGGCGGTGAACGGGCAGATCACCGTGGGCGAGACCGTCGCCGTGTACGCGTACGTCGCGATCCTCATCCTGCCGGTGTTCTTCATCATCGAGGGCGCCAGTTCGGTGATCGAGGGCCTGGTGTCCGTGCGCCGCGTGCTCGACCTGCTCACCCTCGAACCCGCGCGGACCGGGAGCGGCCGGGACCTGCCCGGCCCGCCTCGGGACGCGCCGATGGTCGAGCCCGAGTCCGGGGTGAGCGTCCCTCCCGGTCTGACGACCGCGCTGGTCAGCGCCGACCCCGGGGAGGCCGCCGCCGTGGTGGACCGGCTTGGCCGCTACCGCGTGTCCAACACCGAGTGGGGTGGTGTGCCGCTGCGCGACGTCGACCTCGGGGAGGTGCGTCGGCGCGTGCTGGTGTCCGACAACGACTCCCACCTGTTCGCGGGTTCCCTGCGCGAGGTCCTGGACCCGCACGGGACCCACGGTGACGGAGAGGTCAGGGCGGCGCTGCGCGTGGCGGGTGCCGACGACGTGGTCACCTCGCTGCCGGACGGGCTGGACTCCCCGGTGGAACCGCAGGGCCGCAACCTCTCCGGCGGCCAGCGGCAGCGGGTCCGGCTGGCCCGGGCTCTGCTGGCCGACCCCGAGGTGCTGCTGCTGGTCGAACCCACCTCCGCCGTGGACGCGCACACCGAGGCGACCGTCGCCGAACGTCTGCACACGGCGCGGGCCGGACGCACCACCGTGGTCGCGGGCACGTCTCCGCTCCTGCTCGACCGCGCGGACCGGGTGCTGTTCCTCGTGGACGGGCGGGTCGCCGCGGTCGGTACCCACGGCGCTCTGCTCACCGAACGGCCGGACTACCGGAGGCTGGTCTTCCGTGGCGCCTCCGACCAGGAGGACGGCCGGTCCGACGTCGCCGTCGACGACACCCACGACGAAGGGATGCCCGCATGAGCCAGCGACTCCCGGTCGCCGACCGCGCCGAGGTCCGGAGGGACACCGTCGAGCTGTTGCGGGCCGAGCGCGGGCGGGCGACGAGCGCGGTCCTGCTGAGCTGTCTGGCCACCGGCGCCGGACTGGTCGGGCCCTACCTGCTGGGTCGGATCGTCGACATGGTGCAGGCGGGCACGGCCACCCTGGGCAGGATCGACCTGCTCGCCGCGGGTGTGCTCGCGGCCGCGTTCGTCCAGCTCCTGCTGACCCGGTACGCGCGCCGCGCCGTCTACCGGTTCGGCGAACACGTGCTGCGGCGCCTGCGGGAGGACTTCGTGGGCCGGGTGCTCACGCTGCCCACCCGTGTGGTGGAGCGTTCGGGCACCGGAGACCTCACCACGCGGGCCTCCGCCGACGTGGGAAACGTGGGCACCAGTCTGAGGGGCGCGCTGCCGGAGATCAGCATGGGGGTGCTCCAGGTCGTGGTGCTGGTGGCCGCGGTCACCTGGCTGCACCCGCTGCTGGGGCTGTGCGCGCTGGTGGGCTTCCCTCTGGTGTGGCCCGCCGCGCGCTGGTACCTGCGGCGTTCGCGCGAGACCTACCTGGCGGAGGGCGCCGCCCTGTCCGCCGCGTTGGAGGGCACCTCGGCCACCGCCGAGGGCGGCCGCACCGTGGAGAGTCTGGGCGTCCAGGCGGACCGCCGTCGGGTGACGGACCGGGACGTGGGCGTGCTGTACCGGGCCCGCCGGGGTGGGCTGCGGCTGCGGTCGGTGCTGTTCCCGGTGGCGGAGTCGGTCTTCGTGCTGCCGGTCGCGGTCGTCCTGCTGGTGGGCGGTTTCCTGTACCTGAACGGCGGGATCGGCCTGGGCGCCCTGGTGACCTGCCTGTTGTACGTGCAGCAGATGGTGGACCCCACCATCGGCGTCACCCAGAGGCTGGAGGAGCTCCAGCGGGCCGCCGCGTCGTTCGCGCGCCTGCGGGGCGTGCAGCGGCTGCCGGAGGAATCCGCGGACCCGGGGCTCGTGCCGTCGGACGACCGGATCGAACTGTGCGGCGTGCGCTACGCGTACGTGCCGGGGCACGACGTGCTGCGGGGTATCGACCTCACGGTTCGGCCCGGTGAGCGGCTGGCGGTGGTGGGGCCCTCCGGCGCGGGCAAGTCGACGATCGGTCGCCTGTTGTCCGGCGCGGACTCCCCGGGCTCCGGGCGCGTACTGCTGGGCGGGGTGCCCGTCGCGGAGCTCGCCCCGGAGGTGCTGCGCGAGCGGATCGTGCTGGTCAACCAGGAGCACCACGTGTTCACCGGGACCCTGCGGGAGAACCTCGCCATCGCGGCCGACGGCGGCGGTTCCGTGGACGACTCCACCCTGTTGGCGGCCCTGGACGCGGTGGACGCCGACTGGGTCGGCGGGCTGCCGGAGGGCTTGGACACCCGGGTGGGCTCGGGTGGCGAGGCGCTCTCCCCCGCCCGGGCCCAGCAGGTGGCCCTGGCCCGCGTGGTGCTGCTCGACCCGCACACGGTGGTGCTGGACGAGGCCACCTCTCTGTTGGACCCGCGGACCGCACGGCACACGGAGCGGTCGCTGGCGGCGGTGCTGGAGGGGCGGACGGTCATCGCGATCGCGCACCGGCTGCACACGGCGCACGACGCGGACCGGGTGGCCGTCGTCGCGGAGGGGCGCGTCACCGAGTTGGGAACCCACGACGAGCTGATCGCAGCGGGAGGGGCGTACGCGGCCCTGTGGAGTTCCTGGCACGGCACCGACTGACCGGTCGTGCGGGCCGCCCCGGCCCGCACTGGTCACGCCCCGTCGCGCCCCGCCGCGCCGTGCCCGTGGTGCGCGGTGGGGGGGTCGGGGCCTGGGCCGGGGCCCCGCGCCACGGGGCCGCGTCAGCTCGCGGGTCAGGCCGGGGTGAGGAACTCCAGGCGGTTGCCGTTGTGGTCGAAGGTGTGGAAGCGCCGGTAGCCCGGGATGTTCTCGTCCCAGGTGATCGCGTACCCCGCCGAGGTGATCCGCTCCGCGAGGGCGTCCAGCTCCCGGACCATGATCCCGGGGTGGGCCTTGCGCTGCGGCGCGAAGTCCTCCTCCACCCCCAGGTGGATCTCCAGGGCGTCCGCGCGGACCCACAGGCCTCCGCGTACGGCCAGGGCCGGGGGTTTGGCGACCTCGACGAAGCCGAGGAGGTCCACGTAGTAGGCGCGGCACGCGTCCTCGCCTCCCGGGGGGTGGCAGATCAGCACGTGGTGCAGGCCGAACCCGAACCCGGTGGAGGTGTCCGGCTCCGGGTCGCCGTGTTCGGGGCCTTCGGTGTGGTCGGTCGTCATGCGGTGTCGCCTCTCTCGTGGGGGGGAACGCGTCGGATGGAGCAGGAGCCGAGGTCGGGCCGGAGCCCTCAGTCGAGCAGGTCGTTGCCGGTACGGGCCCGCGCGAAGATCCGCCGGAAGGACAGCATCGCGAGGGCCAGCCAGCAGACGGCGGCCAGGAGCATCAGCCCCAGGGCGGCCAGGACCGCCGTGGCCGGGGCGCCCGCCTCGACCGCGCGCACGGCGGTCAGCCCGTGCGTGACGGGCAGGAGCTGGGCGGCCCACTGGAGCGGGGTCGGCCAGAACGCCACCGGTACCATCGCTCCGCAGATCGCCGTCACGGTCACGGTCGTCACGGTGCTGATCACGTTGCGGGCCTCCGCGAAGACCAGCGCCGCTGTGGCGACGAGCAGGGTCATGCAGTAGGTGGACAGGCAGGTCAGGACGACGATCCCGACCAGTAGGGGCACCTGCCACCACGTCCAGCCGATCCCGAAGAACGGCGGGACGGCCAGCAGGGCGATCGAGGTGGTCACCATCGCCGATCCGGGCTTTTGCAGGCTGCGCCCGAAGTAGTGCAGGCCGGGTTCGACCGGGGAGGCGGTCAACAGTCCCATCGTGCCCGCTTGGCGGTCCCAGCAGGTGGAGGCCACCGCCATCATGGTCTCGGCCACGCAGAGGGTGAGCGCGGCGCCCAGGACGACGTAGCGGGTGTACTCCGGGTCCCCCACCAGCGCGCCGACCGCGGTGTAGAAGACCACCTGGGACAGCAGCCGCACCAGCCAGCCGAACAGCCAGCTCCGCCACGTGTAGAAGGTGTGGAAGTCGGCTCGGGCGATGACCGCGCTGTGGCGCACCGTGCGCGCGGCCCGGACGGGTGAGATCACGGTTCTTCCCCTCTTCAGACGCGGGACAGTGTGCCCTCGGCGCGGGCGCGCCGCAGGAAGCGGACGAGGGTGAGCGAGCCCACCGCCAGGGCGAGCGCGCCCAGTGCCAGGACGGTGAGCAGCCGGAGTGCGAGGGCCTCGACCGGCCCGGGTGTGAGGGAGTCGCGGAACAGGTCGGCGGCCCAGGACAGGTACAGCACCCGGCTGACCCCCTCCACCCATCCGGGGTAGAGGGCCACCGGGACCATCACCCCGGCCAGCAGGAACATGGGCATGGACAGGGTGTTCTGCACGATCCTGGGGTTGGGCGTGGCGATGAACAGGGCCGAGAGCGCGGTCGTCGTGGCGGCCGTGCCCAGGGCGGTGGCCACCATGGCCAGGACGAACACCGCGGGGTGGTGGATGGTGATCCAGTGCCCGAAGCCCACTCCCGCCACCAGGACGGCCAGCGCGAACGCGGGCAGGGAGATGAGCATCGCCCCGCACAGGCGCCCGAAGACCAGTGACGGCAGGGAGGCCGGAGAGGCCACCAGGGGTTCCAGCCGACCGTTCTCCCGGTCCTCGCTGATCATCTCGCCCGAGAACATCAGCGCGGCGGTCCACAGGGACATGAGGGTGGGTGCCACGACGGCGTAGGCGGCCAGGTCCGAACGGCCGGAGTACAGCACCATCGACATCAGGACCGCCGTGGTGAACGGGGCCCCGATCAGGGAGAAGTAGGTGTCGGCGCTGCGGGACATCGCCCGGGTCTGGAACCCGAACCCCAGGGTGAAGGAGGTCAGCAGCCGCCTCACCGGCCCACCGCCATCCCCCGGTCGCCCACCAGGTGCAGGTACACCTCTTCCAGGCTGGGGCGGCTCAGGCAGACGTCGCGGATCTGGGCATCCACCAGCGCGCGCTGCACGGCCAGCGTGGCCTGCGGCGTCTCGGTCTCCACGCGGGTCAGCCCGCTCTCGGCCCCGGTCACCGACACCACGCCCGGCAGGGCGCCCAGACGTTGGCGTAGGGGTTCGGGGACCCCGCGCGCGTCCACGCGCTCGTAGGCCGAGATCAGCGCGCCGACGGTCGACGGGGTCTCGGTCATCACCAGGCTGCCCTGGTCGATGAGGGAGACCCGGTCGCTGAGCGCGGCCGCCTCGGCCATGTCGTGCGTGGTGAGCAGGACGGTGGTGCCGCCGCTGCGCAGTTCGCCCACCAGGGCGCGAAAGTCGCGGGCGGCCACCGGGTCCATGCCCACGGTGGGTTCGTCCAGGATGAGCACCCCGGGGTCGGAGACCAGCCCCCGCGCCAGGTGCAGGCGCTGCTTCATGCCCCGGGAGAACCCGCCGACCCGGTCCTTGGCGCGGTCGGCGAGACCGACCCGGTCCAGCAGTTCCTCGACCCGTCTGCGGCGCGCGGCCCCGCTCAGCCCGTAGACCGACGCCCAGAAGGTGAGGTTCTGCCGCGCGGTGAGCCGGTCGTAGGCGCCCTTGTCCCCGCCGAAGACGATCCCGAGGGAGTTCTTGACGGCGGCGGTGTCGGTGACCACGTCGTGTCCCAGCACCCGGACGGTTCCGGAGGTGGGGAGCAGGACCGTGGAGATGATCTTGCACAGGGTCGTCTTGCCCGCGCCGTTGGGCCCGAGCAGCCCGTGGACCTCTCCTCGCGGGATCTCCAGGTCGACGCCGCGCAGCGCCTCCAGCGGATCACCCCCCTTGCGCTGGTAGACGCGCCTGAGACCGCTGATGCTGAGAGCACTCACGTGCTGGCTCCTCCATGGGGGTGGGGGGGGTGACGGGGTCGGAGCGGGCAGCCGAGGGCAGGGGCGCGACCGTGGGGGACGGGCACGGGTCAGACGGTAACGGAGGGTGCCCTCCCGGCGTTCGACGGGGTTCGGAGAGAGGGGGAGCCGCCAGGTCAGCGCGGCCCCTCCGGCCCCGGCGCGATACCAGTGCGGGGGCCGGCGCGCCAGACGGAGCCCGCGCGGTTACCCGAGTGCGACCGTGCGTCGGAGCGCTGGTACGCCCTCCGGCTCGGAGGCCGCGCCCGCCGTTCACTCAGGAACGAGCGCGTCGGAACCCGAGCCGGAGGGCGGATGGGGCGAGGGGCGTTCGTGGACGTGCTCCAGGCCGTCGACGTCGTCCCACTGCTCGCCGACGTGCTCGAAGCCGAACCCCGCGATGGTGGCCAACGAGGCGGTGTTGTCCGGACGGATCGAGGCCCGCACCACGGCCACGCCGGGAGCGGCGTCGGCCCTGCGCAGCAGTTCGACCACGATCGCCCGCGCGTAGCCCCGGCGACGCCTCTCCGGCACCACGGAGTAGCCGATCTCCACCATCCGGCGTTCGTCCGGCGGACCGTGGAACCCGGCGTGGCCCACCGCCCATCCGTGGTCGGCGTCCACGACCAGGCTGGTGAGCCAGCCCGCGCGGGAGGGCACCGCACGGATCTGCCCGAGCCGGTAGCGGCTCAGCCAGCGCATCTCCTCGGTGGCGAAGTGCGCGCCGAGCTCGGTGCCCAGGAGCGCGCCCGCGGTCTCGGTGTCGCCCTCGGCCAGCGCCGCGAGCACGGGTTCGGTCATCTCGACCAACCGCACCCGGGGTGCGTCGGGGCGGGGTCGCGGGGCACCGGGGGCGTCGCCGCTCCGGGGGCCGGAAGGGGTGTCTGCGCTTGTCACACCCCCATCCTTTCCCCGGCCCCCCGCACGGCACAACGTGTTTTCGCCTCTTCGGCGACACGACGTTCCCCGCCCCTTCGGGGATGTCCGCCGACCGTCACCGGTGTCCGGGACGATGGGCCGACCGACACGACCACACCGCTGAGGAGCGCCACGTGACCGACACCGAGAACCGCCGCTGCGCCTGGGCCCGGAACGCCTCCGAGCTCATGACCGCCTACCACGACACCGAGTGGGGGCGGCCCTCGCACGACGACCGGCACCTGTTCGAGATGCTCGTGCTGGAGGGCGCCCAGGCCGGGCTGTCCTGGTCCACGGTGCTGAACAAGCGGGAGAACTACCGGAGCGCCATGGACGGCTTCGACGTCGAGCGGGTCGCCGCATACGGCCCGGCGGAGACCGACCGGCTGCTCGCCGACCCGGGAATCGTCCGCAACCGCCTCAAGGTGGCCTCCGCCGTGCGCAACGCGCAGGCCTTCCTCCGGGTGTGTGAGGAGTTCGGCGCCTTCGACCCCTACCTGTGGGGGTGGGTCGGTGGCGATCCGGTGGTCAACCACTGGGCGTCCCCGGAGGAGGTACCGGTGACCACGGACCTGTCCGACCGGCTCAGCCGGGACCTCAAGAAGCGCGGGTTCACCTTCGTGGGCAGCACCATCGTGTACTCCTACCTCCAGGCCAACGGGCTGGTCGACGACCACCTGGACGGGTGCCCCGCCAAGCCCGTCTGAGGCGCCCGCAGCGTTGCCGTACGCTGTACTGTACGCACTACGGAAGGAAGTGTCATGACCTTTCTCATCGCCGGGGCCACCGGAACGGTCGGCAGCGAGATCGTCCGCCGACTCGCCGCCGCCGGACACCCCGTGCGCGCGCTCACCCGCGACGCCCGACGGGCGCGGCCGGGCCTGCCCGAGGGCGCGGAGGCCGTCCAGGGCGACCTCACCGACCCCGAGTCGGTCGCACCCCACCTCGAAGGCGTCGACGGCCTGCACCTCATCACCTTCGGCGGCGACGACCACGCACCGCTGGAGACCGGACCCCGTCTGGTCGCGCTGGCCCAGGAAGCGGGCGTGCGCCGGGTGACGGTGCTGTCCGACTTCTACGAGGGCGGCGTCCAGGAGGCCCTGCGCGCAAGCGCGCTCACGTGGACCTTCCTCAACCCGGTCGAGTTCATGGCCAACCTCCTGGAGCACGCAGAGGAGATCCGCGCCGAGGGCGTGATGCGGGTGTCCCGCGACCACCCGAGCGCCATGGTGCACGAGGCCGACATCGCCGCCGTGGCGGTCGCCGCGCTCACCGAGGACGGCCACGGCGGGCAGGCGTACCTGATCAGCGGCCCCGAGGCCCTCACCCCGGAGGACCAGGCCGCCCGGCTGTCGGCCGCGACCGGCCGGACGGTCACCCCGGTCCGACTCGACCCGGAGGAGAACGCCCGGCGCCTGCGCGAGCGGGGGCACGACGAGGAGTACGTGGCGTTCGCGCTCGACCTGGCCGCCAACCCGCCGGAGGTCGGCGGCCGGGTACAGGACACCGTGCCGCGCGTGACCGGCCGCTCCGGGCGCACCCTCGCGCAGTGGGCCGCCGAGCACGCGGCGGAGTTCACCGGGTAACGCGGCGCACCACCCGACCGGGCCCGGTGCGCGGCGCGCACCCCCTTCCCCGGCCCCGTCGGGCCAGCACGGCACTTCCGGACGTTCCGCGGACACTCCCCACGGCCCGGCCCGCACCCGGAGCGGGGCCGGACGCGCGGCGGCGCCCGCTCGGCGACGAACAGGGCCGCACCCCCTGCGCGGACGGCCGCGGACGAGGGCTCGATGGCGGTCACGCCGGGGCATCGACGACGAAGGCCGCGACGTCCGCACCGGAGAACACCGCCTCCACCTGCGAGAACAGGAAACCCGCAGAAAACTTTAGGCCATAAGGAATTACCTGGGCCGGGTCCGGCGTTCCCTGTTCCGTACGACGTACTGTACGAAGTACGAAGGGAAGCGAGCATGACATCCACACCTCGACCCGACCCGGCGCCGGTCGTCCGCACCCGGGGACTCGGCCGCAGGTTCGCGACCACGTGGGCCCTGCGCGGGTTCGACCTGGAGGTCGGCCAGGGCACGGTCCACGGGCTGCTCGGGCCCAACGGGGCCGGTAAGAGCACGGCCGTCCGTCTCCTCACCACCCTGCTCCGCGTCCACGAGGGCACGGCCGAGGTCGCCGGGTACGACGTCGCCACCCAGGGGGCGCTGGTCCGGAGCCGTATCGGGCTGGTCGGCCAGAACGCGGCCGTCGACGAGATCCTCAGCGGCCGCCAGAACCTGGAGCTCTTCGGCCGCCTCCACCACCTGGGCGCACGGGCCGCCGCCCGTCGGGCCGACGAACTGCTGGAGCGCTTCGGCCTGACCGGAACCGGGAAACGCCCGGTCAGCACCTACTCGGGCGGGATGCGGCGCAGGCTCGACCTGGCCGCCGGGATGGTCCTGAGCCCGGCGGTGCTGTTCCTCGACGAACCGACCGTCGGCCTCGACCCCCGTGGCCGCGACGAGGTGTGGACCGCCGTGCGCGGCCTGGTCGCCACGGGCACCTCCGTGCTGCTCACCACCCAGTACCTGGAGGAGGCCGACCAGCTCGCCCACCGCGTCTCGGTGATCGACACCGGCCGCGTGATCGCCGAGGGCACTCCCTCCGAGCTGAAGTCGCGGATCGGCGGGGACCGGATCGACGTGGTCCTGCGCGACGAGCACGTCCTGTCCGAGGCCGCCGAGCTGGTCGAACGGGCCACCGGGCACACCGTGCGGACCATCCCGGAGGAGCGGCGGCTCAGCACTGAGGTGGACGACCGCGCCGCCTCCCTCACGCGTGCCGTGCGCGCCCTGGACGAGGTGGCCGTGGCCGACGTGGTTCTGCGCTCCCCCACCCTCGACGAGGTGTTCCTGCACCTCACGAGCCCGGCGTCCCCCGGAGCCCCCGTTGACGGGGCCCGGCCGGCAATCGGCGACGACCCCACCGCACCCACCCCGGCCGCACGGCCCGACACCCTCACGGAGACCCGGCGATGAACGACACCGCACCCGCGCCCATCTCGTCCTCCGCCGTCCCAGGCCCGGTGTCCCGCCTGGGCTGGGCGGCCGTCGACGGCTGGACCGTGGCCCGACGCGACGTCCTCCACTGGTGGCGCCAGCCGTGGGAACTGCTCTTCGGACTGCTCTTCCCCGTCCTCATGGTGCTGATGTTCGTGTACCTGCTGGGCGGCGCCATGTCCGTGCCCGGCGGCGGCGACTTCACCGAGCACCTCATGCCCGGCATGTTCGCGATGGTGATGGTCTTCGGTCTCGGGGAGACCGTCACGGCGGTGACCTCCGACGCGACCCGGGGCATCACCGACCGGTTCCGGTCGCTGCCCATGTCCGCCTCGGCCGTGGTGGTGGGCCGGTGCCTCGCCGACATGCTCCGCTCCACGGTCACCCTGGCGGTCCTGGTGGGGTTCGGGCTGCTGGTGGGCTGGCAGTGGCACGGGGGCGCGGCCTCCGCCCTGGCCGCGTTCGGGCTTCTGCTCCTGCTGAGGTTCGCCATCGTGTGGGTGGGCGTCTACATGGGCCTGGTGATGCGCGGCCAGGGTGGGATCACGGTCATCCAGACCCTGGAGTTCCCGCTCGGCTTCCTCTCCAACGCGTTCGTGGCCACCGCGACCATGCCGGTGTGGCTGGGCGCGGTGGCGGATTGGAACCCGATGTCGTCCACGGTGTCGGCCGCACGTGAGCTGTTCGGCAACCCGTCCGTGGGCGGGGACCCCTGGATCGCGCAGAACCCCCTGCTGATGGCCGTGGTCTGGCCGCTGGCGCTGGTGGCGGTGTTCGCGCCGCTGAGCGTTCGCAGGTACCGGGGCCTCGGCGGCTGACACCCGGCTCGGAGACGGAACCGAGGTCCGCGACCCCGGTCCCCGCCCCCGGTTTCCGTCCGGACCGGCCCGCTCTCCCAGCTCCCGGGCGCCCTCACGGCCGCCCGGGGGCGGGGACCGGCCGACGTACACTGGCCCGTACGCCCTACGGAACCAGCACCAGGACGGACCGATGGCCCCGCAGAACCGCAAGAGTGGCGACCCCGCACGCAGCCTGGCCCTGCTGTGGCGGTCCCAGGAGCCCGCGAGCCGCCGCCGGGGCAAGCCGGGGCTGAGCGTGGACCGCATCGTCGCGGCCGCCACCGAGCTCGCCGACGCCGAGGGGTTGGACGCGCTGTCCATGCGCAGGGTCGCCGAGGCCCTCGACGTGGGCACGATGTCGCTGTACACCTACGTGCCCGGCAAGGGCGAGCTCATCGACCTGATGGTCGACTCCGCCTACGCCGACCTCGACACCAGCGACCGTTCGGGCACCTGGCGGGAGCGCCTGCACAGGATCGCGCACGCCAACCGCGACCTCTACATCCGGCACCCCTGGATGCTCCAGACCGTCACCATGCGCCTGCTCGGCCCCCACCTCATCGCCAAGTACGACCACGAGCTCTCCGCCGTGGACGGGCTGGGACTGAGCGAGGTCGAGATGGACTCCACGGTCAGCCTGGTCAACGGCTACGTGGAGAGCACCGCGCGGCAGACCGTCAACTCCGAGGGTCTGGCCCGCGACTCGGGGATGGACGACCAACAGTGGTGGAAGACCGCCGACCCCCTGCTGGCCAGGCTCATCGACGACTCCCGGTACCCCACCGCCGCCCGCGTGGGTGTGGCGGTCGGCACCGCCCACCAGGCGGTCTACGAGGCGGACCACGAATTCACCTTCGGCCTGGAACGGGTCCTGGACGGGGTGCAGGTGCTGGTCGACGCCCGCTCCTCCGGTGTCGGAGCCCCGGGACACGCCTGACGTCCCGGCGCGCGCACGGCGTCCCCGCCCCTGCGGGGGACGCCCGTGCGTCCGGCGCGGGGGCGGGCACCGGCGAACCCGAGCGGCCGCGATCCGGCCGCGTCGACGTACCCGACCGACGTCCGCGCCCGACCCTCTCGACCGACCCACTCGGCCAACCCGTGATCCGGCCCGGTGGAACGGCTGGCCGACCGGCTCAGCGCTTCAGCGCTGCGGCCTCCCGGGCCAGCTCGGTGATCTCGTCCCATCGTCCGGCGGCGACCAGCGCGGCGGGGGTCAGCCAGCTGCCGCCCACGCAGCCCACGTTCGACAGCGACAGGTAGCCCGGGGCGTTGCGGGGGGTGATCCCGCCCGTGGGGCAGAACCGCACCTGGGGCAACGGGCCGGTGAGCGACTTCAGGAACGCCGCCCCTCCGGAGGCCTCAGCCGGGAAGAACTTGAGCTCGGTGAGCCCCAGTTCCAGCAGGGCCATCGCCTCCGACACCGTGGCGACACCCGGCAGGGCGGGCAGGCCCGTGTCGGCCAGCGCGCGGGCCAGTGCCGGGGTACACCCGGGGCTGACGAGGAAGCGCGCACCCGCCTGAGCGGCGGACCGGGCCTGCTCGCCGTTGACGACGGTCCCGGCGCCCACCACGGCTTCGGGCACCTCCTGGGCGATCCGCTCGATCGCGTCCAGGGCGGCGGGGGTCCGCAGGGTCACCTCGATACCGGGCAGGCCGCCCGCCACCAGGGCCCGCGCGAGGGGGACGGCCTGTTCGGCGTCCTCGACCACCACCACGGGCATCACCGGTGCGAGGTCGAGCACGTCAGCGCCGGAGCGGGGGATCGTCGTCATGGCTGTCTCCAAGTCGTCAGTGAACACGGGTGCACGGGTGCGCTACGGGGCCCGAGGCCGGTCGGGGTCGAGCCCGGCCTGCCCTCGGGGCCTGCCCCGAGGGCAGGCCCTGTGGCCGACCAGAGCTGGCAGGGGCCTCGTCAGTGGCCGAAGACCCCGGCGCCGTTCTCAGCCGGTCCGACCGCCCCGCGCAGGGCGGCGAACAGTTCGCGGCCGGTCCCGGCGGAGGAGTCCACCGTGGGCCGGGCGTCCTCGCGGCCGTCGAGGTCGACCAGGACCTCCAGTGTGCCCTGGACGGCGTCGAGCCGGATGGGGTCACCGTCCCGCACCCGCGCCAGTGGTCCGCCCGCCTCGGCCTCCGGCGAGACGTGGATGGCGGCGGGCACCTTCCCGGAGGCGCCGGACATGCGGCCGTCGGTGACCAGCGCGACCCGCTGTCCCCGGTCCTGGAGGACGGCGAGCGGCGGGGTGAGCTTGTGCAGTTCGGGCATACCGTTGGCGCGCGGGCCCTGGAAGCGGACCACCGCCACGAAGTCGCCGGTCAGCTCACCGGCGGCGAAGGCCGACTGGAGTTCGGCCTGGTCGGCGAAGACCCGGGCGGGGGCCTCGACCACGTGCCGTTCGGGGGCCACCGCCGACACCTTGATCACGGCGCGGCCGAGGTTGCCCTCCAGCATACGGAGTCCGCCGTCGGGGGCGAAGGGGTCGTCGGCCGGGCGCAGCACGGTGGTGTCCGCGCTCTCGGTGGGGCCGTCCGTCCAGGTCAGCTCACCGTCTTCGGTCAGCTGCGGCACCCGACGGTAGCGGTCCAGCCCGGGCCCCGCGACGGTGCGGACGTCCTCGTGCAGGAGCCCGGCGTCCAGCAGGGTGCCGATGAGGAAGGCCATGCCGCCCACCTCGTGGAAGCGGTTCACGTCGGCGGCGCCGTTGGGGTACATGCGGGTGAGCAGAGGGACGGCCTCGGAGAGGTCGGCGAAGTCGTCCCAGGTGAGCTGGACCCCGGCGGCGCGGGCGATGGCGACCAGGTGGAGCGTGTGGTTGCTGGAGCCGCCGGTGGCCAGCAGGGCGACCACCGCGTTGACGATGGCCTTCTCGTCGATCTGCTCGCCGACCGGGGTGTGCTGGTCGGTCAGGGCGGTCAGCCCGAGCACCCGGCGCCCGGCCTCCGCGGTGAGGGCCTCGCGCAGCGGGGTGCCCGGCTGTTCGAAGCTGGCCCCGGGCAGGTGCAGGCCCATGACCTCCATGAGCATCTGGTTGGAGTTGGCGGTGCCGTAGAAGGTGCAGGTGCCGGGCGAGTGGTAGGCGGCGGACTCGGCCTGGAGCAGCTCCGTGCGCCCCACCCTGCCTTCGGCGAACTTCTGGCGGACCCGCGCCTTCTCCTTGTTGGGCAGGCCGGAGTGCATCGGACCGGCGGGCACGAACGCCACCGGCAGGTGCCCGAAGGAGAGCGCGCCGATGAGCAGGCCGGGCACGATCTTGTCGCACACGCCGAGCATCAGGGCGCCGTCGAACATGTCGTGGGACAGCGCCACGGCGGCGGACATCGCGATGACGTCGCGGCTGAACAGGGAAAGTTCCATGCCCGCCCGTCCCTGGGTGATGCCGTCGCACATGGCGGGCACACCCCCGGCGAACTGGGCGACACCGCCCGCCTCGGCGACCGCCTTCTTGATGACGGCGGGGTAGGTCTCCAGGGGCTGGTGCGCGGAGAGCATGTCGTTGTAGGCGGAGACGATCGCCAGGTTGGGTGTGACGTCTCCGGCCAGGGAGAGCTTGTCCCCGACCCCGCAGGCGGCGAACCCGTGCGCGAGGTTGGCACAGCCCAGGGAGGTGCGAGCCGGTCCCTGGCCCACCGCCGCGCGCAGTCGCTCCAGGTAGGCGGTGCGGGTCGTGGCGCTGCGCTCGGTCAGGCGCCGGGTGACCTCGGCGACCACCGGGTGCACGGAGACCGTCGCCGTGGGGGTCTCGGCGTCCTCGGGGGCCGGGGTCGGGGTCGGGGTCGCGGTGGTCGGGGGGTTGCCGGTGCCGGGGTTGTGCGCGGTCATGCCTGCTCCTCTTCGTGCCACGTGCCGCCGGAGCGGCCGATGAGCCGCCGCGCTCCGGCGGGGCCCGAGCTTCCGGCGGGGTAGGTCTCGGGTGCGGTGCCGAGGCTGTTCCAGGCCTCGATGACGGGGTCCACCCACCGCCACGCGGCCTCGACCTCGTCGCGGCGCATGAACAGGGTGGAGTCCCCCGCCAACACGTCCATCAGCAGCCGCTCGTAGGCCTCGGGCGAGCGGGTGGCGAAGGTGTCGGCGAAGCTGAGCTCCAGCGGGACCGGCCGCAGCCGCAGCGCTCCCGCGCCGGGTGTCTTGGCCAGCATGGTCAGGTGTATGCCCTCGTCCGGCTGGAGTCGGATGACGAGGCTGCCCGCTCCGGGTGCGGCCGACCCGGGGAAGATGGTGTGCGGGACGTCGCGGAAGCGGACGACGATCTCGGACCGGGCCTGTCCCAGACGTTTCCCGGTGCGCAGGTAGAAGGGGACGCCCGCCCAGCGCCAGTTGGCGACCTCGGCGCGGAGGGCCACGAAGGTCTCGGTGTCGCTGGTGGCGGAGCCGCCCGCCTCGTCCAGGTAGCCCAGGACCTCCTCCCCCTGCACCGTGCCCCTCGTGTACTGGCCGCGCACGGTGTGCTCGGCGACCTGTTCGCCGGTGATCGGGCGCAGGGACTGGAGCACCTTGAGCTTCTCGTCCCGGACGGCGTCGCGGTCGTAGCTGGTCGGGGGTTCCATCGCGGTGAGGCAGAGCAGTTGGAGCAGGTGGTTCTGGACCATGTCCCGCATGGCGCCGGAGGAGTCGTAGTAGCCGCGTCGGCCGCCCACGCCGACGGTCTCGGCAGCGGTGATCTGCACGTGGTCGATCCACCGGGAGTTCCACAGGGGTTCGAGGAAGACGTTGGCGAACCGCAGGACGAGCAGGTTCTGCACGGTCTCCTTCCCCAGGTAGTGGTCGATCCGGTAGGTGCGGGACTCGTCGAAGACCGCTCCCACCTCGTCGTTGACGGCCCGCGCGGAGGCGAGGTCGCGGCCGAGGGGCTTCTCCATGACCACACGGGACTCGGGGGTGACCAGGCCCGCGTCCCGCAGGCCCCGGCAGATGGCTCCGGAGATCATCGGCGGCACCGCGAGGTAGAAGACGCGGTCGCGGCCGGGGGTGAGCGTGTCGGTGAGGTCGGCCCAGCCGGAGGGGTCGCCGCCGACGTCGACGGTCACGTGCGAGAGGCGGCCGAGGAAGCGGCGCAGGAGCTCGGGTTCGACGACCTGGACGGCGCTGTGCCCGCGGACGGCGGAAGCGGCCTTGTCGCGCAGGTCGGCGTCGGTGAGGCCGTCCCGGGAGACGGCGACGACCCGGGTGTCCCCGCCCAGGTGGCCGTCGCGGTCCAGGAGGTAGAGGGAGGGGAGGAGTTTACGCATGGACAGGTCACCGGTTCCGCCGAAGACCACCAGGTCGGTGGGGCGGGGCGCGGGCTGCTGCGGCATTTCGGTGGGCTCCTGCGGGAGGGGAGGGCGTGCGAGGGGTGCCGCGGGGCAGGGGGCCGCGCGGCGTGGCGGTGGTGCGGGAGGGGCGGGGGTGGAGGGGGTCGGGCGGGGCTGTCCGGAGCCCCACCGTGCGGTTTCGACCCTAAGGGCACTATGGTAAAAAACCAAGCACACTTCCTAACATAAATTTACATAAGTGCACGACCTTCAAGCCACACCGTCGAGTGAATGGTTGAATGAGGCATGGCCAGAACCCCCGGACGCTTGTCCTCCACCGCCACCAGCGGCCACATCCTGGAGATGATCCGCACCGGCAGCGCCACCAGCCGCTCCGAGATCGCGCGGGCCACGGGGCTCTCCCGGCCGTCCGTGGCACTGCGGGTCACCGAGCTGATGGACGGCGGACTGGTGACCGAGGGGACCCGGGCGGCGTCCAGCGGAGGCAGGCCGCCCACGCTCCTGGAGTTCAACGCCGCCAGCGGGCTGATCCTCACCGCCGCCCTGGGCATGGCCCGCAGCCAGGCCGCCGTGTGCGACCTCGACGGTCGGGTGCTCGTGCGGACCCCCGGCTCGCCCAGCATGGAGCAGGGCCCGGACGCCACCGTCCCCTGGCTCCTCGACACCTGGTCGCGCCAGATCCGCGAGCTGGGCCGCTCGCCGGAGGAGGTGCGCGGCGTGGGCATCGGCCTGCCCGGCACCGTGGAGTTCCACGCGGGCCGGGCCGAGGACCGGCCCTTCCTCGGCAAGTGGGCCGGGGTGGAGCTGGCCCCCCTGGTCCGCGAACGCTTCCCCGTGCCGGTGATGGTCGACAACGACGTGAACGTGATGGCGCTCGGCGAACACGTCGCGGGCGGGCACGGGCCCACCGACGACATGGTGTTCGTGAAGGTCTCCACGGGGATCGGCGCCGGTCTGGTCTCCGGCGGGCGGCTGCTGCGCGGGGCCCTGGGCGCCGCCGGAGAGATCGGCCACGTCCCCGTGCGCGACGGCGGCGGGCTGCCGTGCCGTTGCGGCAACGCCGACTGCCTGGAGGCGGTCGCGGGCGGTCGTCGGCTGCTGGTGGAGGCCGCCGAGCGCGGCCGCGAGGTGGCCGGGCTCCAGGAGCTGGTGGCCCTCGCTTCGGAGGGCGACCCCGTGGCGGTCACCCTGGTGCGCGGAGCCGGGAGAAGGCTGGGCGAAACCCTGGCGGGCGCGGTCAATCTGCTCAACCCCGAGCTCATCGTGCTCGGCGGCGACCTGTCGCAGGCCTACGACCACCTGGTGGCGGGCGTGCGCGAGGTCGTGTTCCAGCAGTGCACGGCCCTGGCGACCCGCCAGCTGAGGATCGTGGCGAGCGCCCTGTGGGACGACGCCGGGGTGCGGGGGTGCGCGGCGATGGTCAGCGAGGAGATCCTCTCGCCGGAGGCCGTCAACGGACTCCTGGCCGGATAGGGCCGCGTGCCGCGCCCGACCGTGCGTCTCTCCGTCGAGGCGCTGGCCACGCGGCCCTCCACCAGGGCGCGCGTTGTCCACAGGCTGTGGACGACGATGTTTACCCGGATCGGTGCCGGGCAAGCGGTACACAGGCCGAACTGTCGGCCCTGCCCCCGTCTGACCTGCGAGGGCGCCGCGTCCGCGAACGCCCGTTCCGTCACGACACTTGACAACTCGTACCGATCTGCCGAATAGTCACGCACCCGAGTACCGGCTGGCACTCGGGCACCCTCCGTCACCCCCGCACCCGCCGCCCCCGTCAACACCGTGGCCATGTCCCGTGCGGACCACCGCCCGGAAAGGTCTCCCGTACACATGCTGTTCGACAACCCCGCCGTGCTCGTCGTGATCGGCGCCGGGATCAGCCTGGTCACCAGCGTGGTGGTCACCGCCCTGCACTCCCGGCAGATCCGCCGCGCCGAACTGCGCACCGGCACCCGCACCTCGGCCCGCAACCTCACCAGCGCCTTCATCGCCGAGCGCGACGGCACCGGCAACGGGGCCGACTTCCTGCGCGAGGCCGAACTCACGGTCATGTCGATGACCGACCGCAGGGCCCGGGAGCGGCTCAGCGAGGTGGTCCGTCTGCTGCGCGAGCACGACCTGCCCGAGGTCCAGCAGCTCAGCGGGGTCAACGCCACCACCGCCAAGCGCGTCCTGTGCGACCACGCACTGGACGTGCTCGGCGCCCACCTGCGCGCCGACCGCCTGCCCGAGGTTCCCGCCCTGGTGCGCAAGATGCTCAGCGTCGAGGAGGAGGCCCTCAGCATCCACTCCGGCGAGGCCCCCCGGCCCAGCGAGCCCATCGAGAAGAGCCAGGTGACCCCCCGCCCACGCCACACCGGCACCGCCAAGGGCTCCGCCGGCACCGGCGCCAGCGGCGGATCGGGCACCACCGCGCGCAAGAGCGCCAAGAGCCCCAGAACCACCGCCAAGACCAGCGGAAAGAGCGGTGGCCGCGCCTCGACCACCACCGCCGAGGCCTCCGAGGAGAAGAAGGAGAAGGAAAGCGGGTTCTGGGACGACTGACCGTCGTCACGCGACCGATCGCCCCGGGCCGCGAAAGCCGCCCAGAAGCGACAGCGTCGAACCTTCACGCCAAAGGCCGTGCCACCGACCCGAAACCGCAGATCACCGGCGAGTCGGACGCGGCTTCGGGCGGAACGGATGAGACAGTCGGACAGGTAAGCCGCAGACGTCTGTCACCCGGCGAAGGAATTGTACGGCGCAATTGTGGTCAGGAACCGCGCGCATGGACAACCCGAGCACGCACTCAGCGAGAACTTCACCTAGGATCACTGCCACGCGCGGGTTCCGGTGTTCTTGGCGACCCCTCTCCGCTGGCGTCCCGGCTCTCCCCCCTGCCTCGGCTCCCCCCTGCGGCGATCTTTCGGTCAGGATTCCGGCCTGCCCGCGTGTTTCTCCCGTTCGACCCCCGCCCTCCCCCGGACTCGGACGCGTGGCCCTGCTGGGTCGGTGTCCGGCCGTTGGCACGCCCAGCTGTCCGAACTCACCGAGATTGTCACGATGCCCGCTGACGAGAACTCCGCCGATCCCGGCGCGGACCACACACCAGACGAGAACTCCGAGTCCGCTTCCCCGCCTGGAGGGGGCACGACGGACTCCACCGAGCAGGACGCCGTCGAGCCGGACGCCGAGGAGCCTGACGTGAACAGGGACGAAGCGGAGGGGACCGGCCCCGACGAGACCGGTCCCACCGAACCGGAGCCGCACGCCGAATCCGCGGCGGGTGACGAGGTCGGCGAGCGCGAGACGAGTGCCGAGGGGGCGGTCCCCGGAGCGGAGCAGCCCGGTGACGGGGGCGACGCGCCGGAGACCGTGGTCATCGACGTCGACGCCCCGGTCGCGACCGGGGCGAAGAGCACCACGGCTGACTCCGACGGAACCGAGCCGAGGTCGGACGCCGCTGAGGCAGCCGACGGCGCCGGAGCCGCCGGGACCGACGACGAGCCCGGGGCCGCCGAGGGAGACGGGGAGGCTGACTCCAGCGGGGCCACCGGGACCGACGACGAGCCCGGGGCCGCCGAGGGAGACGGGGACGCTGACTCCAGCGGGGCCACCGACGCACCCGAGGACACGGACGACGCGACCACCGGAGCCGCTTCGGCCGCCGGTGCGGACGGCGCCCCGGACTCCGACGAGGACGCCGACACCCGACCCGGACCGGACGCCGCACCCGAGAACGCCGACGCGGCCGCCGCGACGTCGGCTCGGGGGAACAAGCGCAAGCGCAGCAGGCTGCGCCGGGTCGTCATGTGGACCTCCGCCTCCCTGGCGCTGATTCTGCTGGCCGGGGTGGGCACCGCCTACGCCTACTACTACTCGCTGCGTTCCGACATGGTGCAGCACGACATCGAGGCCCTGCTCAGCGACGAGGAGCGGCCCGACAAGATCAGCGACGCCGTCAACATCCTCTTCATCGGGTCGGACGGCTACGAGGAGGACAGCCCCGCGTACTCGACCGAGTTCGAGGGTGAGCGTTCCGACTCGCTGATGCTCGCGCACATCTCGCCCGACAACCGCGTCTCGGTGGTCAGCTTCCCGCGTGACTCACTGGTGCAGCTGCCCCAGTGCGAGGCCTACGGCCAGACCGAGGGCACCTACGGCTACTTCGGCATGATCAACGCCGCGATGTACCACGGCGGACCGCCCTGCGTGGTGCGGACCATCGAGTCGCTGACCGACATCCGGGTCGACCACTTCGTCCACCTGAGCTTCGCGAGTTTCCGCGACGTCGTGAACGCCATGGGCGGGGTGGACATGTGCATCCCCGAACCCATGCAGGACCGTCGTTCGAAGCTCGACCTCCCCGCCGGGGAGCAGACCCTCGACGGCGACCAGGCGCTGTCGTTCGTCCGGGCGCGCTACGACATCGGTGACGGCGGCGACATGGGGCGCATCGACCGGCAGCAGATGTTCCTGGCCGCGCTCGCCGACCAGGTGACCAGCAGTGACGTGTTGAGCAGCCCGAGCAAGCTCAACGGCATCCTCCAGGCGGTGGCCCAGCACAGTGCCACCGACCGTGAGCTGTCGTTGGACCGGATGCTGTCCATCGCCGTCACCATGGCGGACGTCGACCTGTCCGACATCGAGTTCCACACCGTGCCCTGGTACCAGGCGCCGTACGACCCCAACCGGGTGATGTGGCACGAGGCCGAGGCCGCCGAGCTGTTCTCCGCCGTGCGTGAGGACCGCCCGCTGCCCGCGCTCCTCGCCGACGACGCGCCCGGCCCGCAGGAGCACGTGATGGACGAGCCGACCCCGGTCGACCCCAGCCCCGAGGCGGGTGCGGGGGCCGCGTCTCCGTCTCCCTCGGCCCGCCCGGGCGAGGGCCGCGACGCCACGTCCAACCCGTGCCAGGACGGTCTCGGATTCGGCACCGGCGAGGAGGGCTGGTAGCCGATCCTCGGCGATGCGCCCCGGGACACAGGCGCGGAGGCCCCCGTCACCACTGGTGACGGGGGCCTCCTTCTGTGCCCCTGGCAGGGCGGGTGCCTCGGGCGGCGGGAACTCTGACGGTCCGCTGGTTCGTGCCGGGAAACCCCCACAGTCCCCACTGGCACCACGGTCAGCGGAAGCGGTTCCGCTCACCGCCCGAGGCGTGGTGCGCCCGCCACGACCGGCGGGCGCACGTTCGTGGGCCTACAGGCCGAGCGGGAGCTCGGCGGTCAGGTCACCGACGGGCAGGTCGTTGACGGGCAGCTGCCCGGTGGGCAGTTCGGAGGCGAGGGGCAGCGGGGCGACCTCGGGCTGGCCCAGCTCGGGCAGCCCCTGGACGTCGACCAGGCTGCCGCCGGTGGTCTCGGTGGCCCCACCGGCCACGTCGACGATGTCGCTGGCCCCCATCGAGCCGACCTTCTCGCCGAGGCCGCTCACTCCGTGCAGGCCGCCGTCCAGGGCCGGGTCGACGAGCTCCAGGCCCTCGACGCCGGACATCGGCAGGGTCTCCTCGACTCCCAGTCCGCTGACCGCGCCGCGGACGTCGGCCACGGTGTCCGTGACGGCGTCCTCGGCGGCGCCCACCACCTGGAGCTCCGCGGGGGCGGACATCGGCAGGGTGTTCTTGACGTCCCTGGGCAGCAGGGTGGTGAGCCCGCCGGTGAGGTCGGCGTTCTCACCGGCGTCGAGGCCGACCGGGTCGCTCATCGGAACGGTCTCACCGAGCTGGCGGACGTCCAGGTCGTCCAGGCCGACCACGTCGAGACCGGGCTCGTGCAGGCCGCTCTTGGCGCGGCCGCCCAGCTCGGTGACGGTGTCGTCGACGACGGCGGTCCCCCCGGCGAGGTCGACGGGAGCGCTCAGCGGCAGGGTCTGGTCGCCGCCAAGGCCACCACCGAGGCTGTCGAGCAGGCCGGTTCCGCCGAGCAGCATGGAGATCGGGTCGACCGCGCCGCCGGCCTCGCTGAGCGGCAGGGTGTCGGTGGCGGTGCCGAGGTCGAGCGGGCCGACGTTACCGGCGTTGTCCCCGCCGGTGGTGATCGGGGTGTTGGTGGAGAGGGCGTCGCTGGAGACGGTGTCGCCGACCACGGTGCCCACGGGGTCGCTCTGGCCGGACTGGTGCTGGAGCTCGGGCTGGGCGGAGATCTCGCCGGGCTCGACCTTGACCAGGTCGCCGAGCGGGGTGGAGACGCCTTCGGTCAGGGCGCTGGGGACCTGGGTGCCGAGGTCGCCCAGGGGGAGCTGGTCCGTGACACCGCCGAGCGTGTCCGCCCCGGCGACGCCGGCGCCGAGGGCGACGAATCCGGCGGTCCCGGCGGCCAGCAGGAGGGTCCGAGCAGAGGTACGGGCGGTGTGGAACATGAGAGTCCTTCCGGGGTGAGCGTGTGTTCTGTTCGCGGGGGCGCGACGGAGCGGGTGTCGTGCCCCGTCGCGTCGGACCTTCTCCCTGGCCGGGGGCGTCGGTCCTGAGGTGGTGCGGGCGAGCTCTCCGGTCGGCGAACCCGTGCGTCCCTGGTGGGGGCGAGTGGGTTCGATCCGGATTCAGTCGGTCGGTCTGGCGGACCACCGGCTGACGTGAACCTCGCGTTCGAGGTGCGGGGTTCACGTCAACCCCCAGAAGGTCACCGAGTGTTGGTGCCGCTGGGACGGGTGTGGCTGGAGAAGCCGTGCCGGGTTGGTCGCGTGCGGCGCGGGACGCTCAGGGCGTGCGGCGCGGGACGCGGTCCGGTGGTCCGCTAGTCCGGAGAGAAGGTCGGCTCGTCCGCGGAGTCGGCGGGGGCCGAGCGCAGGACGTGCCGGGCGGCCTCGAACAGGCCGGGGGCGGGCGCCGGGGCGCCGGTGACGGGCAGGAACCCGGCGACGGCGGGCGCGGCGGGGGCCCCGCCGGAAGCGGGGGCGGTGCCGCCCGCGATGGCGGTGGGCGACTCGGCGGAGCGGGGGGCGGTGTCCATGGCCCGGTCGCGGTCGTCGGAGTCGGTGGCCGGGGACTCGGCGGTGCCGTGTTCCCGCGCCTCGACCAGGGCCCGCGCGGCGGGCGGCTGGGCGTGCGCGTCCCGCTCCTGCGACGCCTGGGCGTCCGGCTCTCGGGTGTTCCCGCCCTGGTCGGCGGGGGTCTCGTCTTCGGTGCCCGAGACGGGTTCGGTAACCCGGGCGGGATCGGTGGAGACCAGTTCGGTCAGGTGGTCGGGGTGCGCGAGGGAGGTCTCCCTCACCGCGTCCCGGACCTGCTGAACGGGAACGGAGGCCTCGGCCTCGACCGCGCGGGCGGCCTCGGAGGCCCCGCCCACCGCACCCGTGGCGTGCCGGGTGGCGTGTTCGCCCACGCTGGTGACCGCGCCGCCGAGGGAACCCCCGAGCGACTCGGTGCCCGACATCAGTCCGGAACCGCCCACCACACCGGAGGTGAGGGGGTTGTCGGCTCCGGGCAGCTCGGAGGAGTGCGCGGGGGCGGCCCAGGCGAGCCACACGGTGAAGAGGATGCCGGTGAGCAGTCCGGCGAGCGTGAGGGCCCGCCGGAGTGGTTCCGGGCACACGGCGGGACGGACGCCTGTGGCGCCGACCGTACCGTGGTATCCAGACACCGGGGGCTTCCTTCCGCCGTGTGAGCCGGTCCGCTCCGATGGGGCACGGGAGGGACGAGCGGGCTCGTGGGGTTCGTGTGATCGTCACCCCGGAACGAGGGGGTGCGAGGGGCTGGGCGCGAGGTCACAGAATGCCTTCCTGCGCCGACTGACCGTGACGTTAGCATGAATTGCCGGGCCGCTGTCCTCGATTCCCGGGGAATTCTCCGTCCCTCGAACAAGCTTCCTAACTGCAAGATGTGGCAAACCGGGAAAAAACCAACGACAATTCGAGTATTAGCCCTCAACCCCTCAACGGCTCTGCGGAGGTTGAACCACACATGACCAAGATCCCCCAGAGCCACCGGTGGTCCCCGAAGTCCCTGGACGAGCTCATCTCGGAGGTGCACTCCCAGATGAACCCGGGGCTTTCCGCCCAGGGGAGGATGCACTCACTGCTCCAAGCCGTCCTGGACATCGGTGGTGACCTGGATCTGGCGACCGTACTCCGACGGCTCACCGAGGCCGCCGCGCACCTGGCCGAGGCCAGGTTCGCCGGGCTGGGCGTGATCGGCGAGGACGGCGGTTTCACCGAGTTCATCCCGGTCGGGTTCACCCGGGCGCAGGCCGAACGCATCGGCCGGTTCCCGCACGGCAAGGGAGTGCTGGGCACCCCCTCGTTCGAGCAGGCCACCCTCCGGCTGGCGGACCTGCGCGACCACCCCGACTTCGGCGGTTTCCCGGAGGGCCACCCCCGGATGTCGAGCTTCCTGGGCGTACCGATCCAGGTGCGCGGCGAGGTGTTCGGCAACCTCTACCTGACCGAGAAGGAGAACGGCGGGGAGTTCGACGAGGAGGACGAGACCATCGTGACGGCGCTGGCCACCGCGGCCGGTGTGGCGATCGAGAACGCCCGCCTCTACGAGGAGACCCGGCTGCGGGAGCGCTGGCTGGCCGCCTCCACGGAGATCACCACACGGCTGCTCTCGGGGTCGGACGGTGACGAGGTGCTGGCCTACCTGGCCGCCCAGGCCAGGGAGATCGCCCGCGCCGACACCGCCGTGGTGATGCTGCCGGACCCGCACGCGCGCGGGCACCTGTTCGCGGAGATCGCCGACGGGCCGATCGCCCAGGAGATTCTCGGCACCCCGGTGGAGATCCAGGACTCCGCGTGCGGGCAGGTGTACGCGTCGGGCGAGGCCGTGGCCATCCCGGACCTGCGCCAGGCGAACTGCCCCATGCTCACCCACCGCGGCTACGGACCCGGCCTGCTGGTGCCGCTGGGCACCCCCGGCAACACGCGGGGGGTACTGCTGCTCGGCAAACTGTCCGACCGCGCGCCGTTCGACTCCAACATACGGAGGATGCTCAACGCGTTCTCGGTCCAGGCGGGGGTGGCGTTGGAGCTGGCCGAGGCCCGGCGGGACAGCGAGCGGATCGTGGTCCTGGAGGAGCGGGACCGGATCGCCAAGGACCTGCACGACGTGGTGATCCAACGGCTGTTCGCGTCGGCGATGACCCTCATGAGCACGGTGCGGCTGATCGACTCGACGGAGGCCGAGGAGCGCGTCCAGCGCACCATCGACGAGCTGGACGGCACGATCCGTGAGATCAGGTCGACCATCTTCGACCTCCAGCACCCGCCGAGCAGGCGCGACACCTCGCTGCGGGAGCAGATCCTGCGGTTGTCGGAGAACACCGCGCACAGCCTGGGCTGCCACCCGGGGGTGAGCCTGGACGGCCCGATCGACGCGTCCGTGCCCGACGAGGTCGGTGAACAACTGCTGGCCGTTCTGGGTGAGGGGCTGACCAACGTCGCCCGGCACGCGCGGGCCACGGAGGTGCACGTCTCGGTGACGGTGGAGGAGCGGTCGGCCACGGGCCGCCCCACCGCCCTCACGCTGACGGTGACCGACAACGGGGTGGGGCTGCCCGAGGGCGGCCGCCGCAGCGGTCTGCGCAACCTGGAACAGCGGGCCCAGGCCCTGGGCGGCGGGTTCAGCGCGGGCCGGGGCGAGGACGGCGGCACCGTGCTGGTGTGGCGGGTGCCGGTGCCGGAGTCCGAACCGATCGGTTGAGACCGGCGGCGGACCGGCCCCGGGCCTGGGAGGCCGGTCCGCCTGAGCCGGGTGCGGGGGGCTGGCCCCCGGCGGGACAGGTCCGCCGGGGCCGGGACGGGCGAGGGCTGACGGGCCCCGCTCAGGCCGTGCCGAGCGCCTCCGTGGGGTGCTGGGCGGCGGCCCGCAGCGCGGGCACGATCCCGGCAACCGCGCCGATCACGATGGTCGCGACCACCGCGCCCGCCCCCGCCCACCAGGGCAGGGCGACCGGCCAGCCGCGCAGCAGCGCGTACCCGGCCGTCGCGACGGCGCCCAGCACCACCCCGAACACGCCGCCCAACGCGGAGAGCGCCATCGCCTCCACCAGGAACTGTCCCCGGATGTCGCGGCGGGTGGCGCCCAGGGCGCGCCGCAGCCCGATCTCGCCCCGGCGTTCCAGCACGGAGATGACCATGGTGTTGGCCACCCCCACCCCACCCACGAGCAGGGCCACCCCACCCAGGCCCAGCAGCAGCCCCTGGAAGGTCTGGTCCGCGGCCTGCTGCGCCTCCAGCGCGTCCGAAGGCCGGGACACCTTCACCTCGTTCGGTTTCTCGGGGTTGGCGTTGCGGCCCACGTCGTCGCGCACCCGCTCCACCTGCGCCGGGTCGACCCGCACGTACACGGTGGAGGCCTCCCCCTCGGCCCCGAGCACCTCCTCGGCGACGTTCTGGCCGACCAGCGCCGCGTTGTCGAGCTCCGGCGCGAGCTCGGCCCGCTCCAGGACTCCGACCACGGAGAAGTAGGTGTCGCCGATGAGCACCAGGGTGTCCGGGGTGATCCGCTCGACGCCCAGGCGCCGGGCCGCCGAGGCGCCGAGGACGACCGCCGGGTGGTCGGAGGTGGCCTCGTTCAGCCAGGTGCCCTCGCCCACCCGCGCGCGGACGGCCTCCACCAGGTCGAGGTCGACCCCGTAGGTGGTGATTCCGCCCGACTCGCCGCGCGGCACGAGGTCGCTCCGGTAGACGTTGGCGCCGCTCACCTGCTCGACCTGCGAGGTGTGCTCGACCTCCGGCATCCGGTCGATCCGGCCCCGAGCCTCCGGAGGGAGTGTGGCGTCTCCGCCGAAGAGGTCGCTGCCGGGGGCGACGGTCACCAGGTTGGTGCCCAACCGGGCGATCCGCTGGTCCAGTTCGGCCTGGCCGGAGGAGGAGACGCCCACGACGGCGACCATCGCGGCGATCCCGATGGCGATGCCCAGGGCGGAGAGGACGACGCGGGTGGGCCGGGCGCGCAGCCCGCTCGACCCGGTGCGCAGCCGGTCGGGCAGCGAGAGGCGGGCGGGGCGCAGCGGTGTCCTCCGGTCGCGCCACCGTTGGAGAGGGGTTCTCACCGCTCCGCCTCCGCCCGTCGCCGGGTCCGCCCCGGTGGGTCGGCGGTCTGGGGTGCTTCGGGGCCCTCGGGGGTTTCCGGGGACTCCGGGGCCTCGGTGGCGCGCGCAACGGCAGAGGAACCAGAGACTCCCGGGACACCTGGGCCGCTGGTGAGACCGGTGACCCCTGGGGCGCCCGCGCCCGAGTCGGACACCACCCGGCCGTCGCGCACCTCGACCCGGCGCGGCAGCGAGGCGGCCAGCTCACGGTCGTGGGTGATCACCACGACCGTCACCCCGTCCTCGTTCAGCTCTCCCAGCACCCGCATCACGGCCTCACCCGAGGCGGTGTCCAGGGCCCCGGTGGGTTCGTCGGCCAGGAGCAGCGGCGGCGATCCCACGACGGCGCGGGCGATCGCCACCCGCTGTTTCTGTCCACCGGAGAGTTCGTGCGGCCGGTGCCGGGCCCGGTCCGCCAGCCCCACCCGTTCCAGTGCCCGGTGGGCCCGGCGCAGCCGTTCCCTGAAGGGCGCCCCGGAGTACAGGAGTCCGTCCGCCACGTTGTCCACGGCCCGCACGTTGGGCGCGAGGTGGAACTGCTGGAACACGAACCCGATCCTCCGCGCCCGCAGCGCGGCGAGCTGGTCGTCCGACAGGGACCCGACGTCGTGATCGAACACGCGCACGGTTCCTGCCGTCGGGGCGTCCAGGGTGCCGAGCAGGTTGAGCAGGGTGGACTTTCCCGAACCGGAGGGGCCGACGATCGCGAGCAGCTCCCCCCGTTCCACACGCAGGTCCACCCCGTCCAGCGCCCGCACTCCGCCCGGATAGTGGCGGCTCACCCCGGTGAACTCCACGGCGGTCATTCGGGGACCACCACCTCGGTGCCCGCGTCGATGCCGTCACCGGTCACCTCCACCAGGCCGTCGGAGAACCAGCCGGTCTCCACGGGGACGTCGCGCACCGTCCCGTCGCCGCCGACCACCGACATCCCGTATCCGCCGCCGGAGAGGGCGATGAGCGCGCCCACCGGTGCGGCGAGCACGTCCTCGCGGGAGTCCCCCCGCGCGCGGATCTTGACCGGCGCCCGGTCGAGGAAGTCCTCGGCCCCCTCACCGTCCTCGTCCAGGGCCACCAGTACCTCCACGGTCGGTGTGCCCTCTCCACCCGTGCCCGCCTCGTCCTCCTCGACCTTGGCGACGTCGGCCACGGACTCCACCTCGCCGGTGACCGTCCCGCCTCCGGGCATCTCCACGGTGACCTCGTCGCCCTCGTTCAGGAGGTCGCGGTCGCCCACCTTGAGGTCGACCCTGACCACACGGCGGGTGGACGCGGTGGTGAGCAGGGGCGTGGCCGGGGCCACGTTCTCGCCCACCGCCGCTTCGTGTCCGGTCACCCGGACCGGGCCGGAGGTGTACCAGATCTGGTCCGGCCCGACGGTGCCGGTGACCTCCATGCCGTCGGTGTCCCGCTGCCAGCGCTTCACGGCCTCGGCGGTGAGCCACGTGTACTCGTCGTCGACGGTGAACCCGCCGTACCCGAGCTCGGCGAGGGCCTGCTCGAACTGGCGCACGTCCGGCCCCTTGGAACCGGGTTCCAGTGTGCGGTAGGCGGGTGTGTCGCCCCGCAGCAGGATGACGGGGCGGCCGTCGACCTCCCAGACGCGCTGTCCGGCGGAGCGTTCGGTGCCCTCCTCGGGGAGCCAGGTGAGCACGCCGTCCGAGCGCGAGAAGAACGAACCGCCGACCGCGTAGCCGAGGGTGCCGTCCAGCCGTTCCTCCCGGAGCAGGGTGGTGCGTTCGACGGTGGCGGTGGCCGCCGGTGCCGTCGGTGTCTCCTCCTTGGGGCCCTGCGGCCAGCCCCAGACCGTGACCGCGGCTCCCGCGCACAGCACCGCGAGGGTCGCCAGTGCCGCGGCCAACCAGACGAAGCCGCGGCCGCGGCGACGGCGGGGGCGTTCCGCGTCGTCGGTCTCCTCCGGAAGGAGTTCGCTGTCCGTGCTCACGAGTCGCCCTCGGCCTCCAGCTCGACCACACCCCCGGATTCGGCGTCGTCCGCGCCGGTGCAGGCACTGACCGCCGCCATGTGCTCGTCGTCGTCGGGGTCGATCGGGATCGCCAGGCCCATGCCGCGTTCGGGGTCCTCGATGTCGATGCCGTGTTCCCGCAGGCACTCGGCGATCCGGAGGTCGGCCTCGAACCGTTCCTCGTCGGTGAGGGGGTCCTCGTCCACGGGCAGGAGGGCGTCGCACTCCTCCATGGCCGCCAGCATCTCGTCGTCGGGTTCCTCCAGGGCGGGGAGGGCGATCATGCCGCCGTCCGGGTCGGGGTCGGGCATGTCGAAACCGGCGTCGCGCATGCAGGCGGCGTAGTCCAGCATCGCCTCCTCCATGGTCTTCTCGGAGGAGGCCTCCGAGTCGGCCGCGTCGTCCTCGCCGAGTACCCCGCAGCCGGTGGCCAACAGCCCGGCGGTCGCCGTGGCCACGGTTATGAGGGTCAGTGAGCGCATGTGGTCCTCCTGGTGCGGGCGCCGGTTCCGTGGGCGCCCTGGTCGGTGCACGACACATGTCAGCCGGGGCCCGGTTAGCCGGTGGTTAGGGTCCCGTGGTCTGTGCGGTCGCCCGTTCGCGCGGTGGTGGCGGGGTTAACCTCGGCCTAACCGGGCGGTCGATAGTGCTGGTCGGTCGGGACTTCCGGCGACCGGTTCGGGGCGAGGGGAACGCATGCGCATTCTGGTGGTGGAGGACGAGCCGGATCTGGCGGAGACCGTGGCCGAGGGGCTGCGCGGTGAGGGCATGGCCGTGGACGTGTGCCACGACGGCGACACCGGTCTGGAGATGGCCTCCGTGCACGACTACGACGTGGTGGTGCTGGACCGCGACCTCCCCGTCCTGCACGGCGACCAGGTGTGTCTGCGGATCGCCGAGGACCCCGGCGTGCAGGCCCGGGTGCTGATGCTCACGGCAGCTGGCGGGCTGGAGGACCGGGTGGACGGGCTCGACCTGGGCGCCGACGACTACCTGGCCAAGCCCTTCGCGTACCTGGAACTGGTGGCGCGGGTGCGGGCCCTGGGGCGGCGGGCGCGTCCGGCGGCGCCGCCCACTCTCAGTAGGGCGGGGCTGGTGCTGGACACCACGCGGCGGACCGCGACCCGGGACGGGCGGGCGCTCTCGCTCTCCCCCAAGGAGCTGGGGGTGCTGGAGGAGCTGTTGCGCGCCGACGGTGCGCCGGTGGCCGCGACCCACCTGATCGAGAAGGTGTGGGACGCCCATCTGGACCCGTTCAGCGGGGTGCTCAAGGTGGTGGTGCACGGGTTGCGCCGCAAGCTCGGCGCGCCTCCGGTGATCGAGACCGTGCCCGGTCACGGCTACCGGATCTGACGTGCCCGCCGCGACCGCCCCCGGAGCGGGGCCCGGGGCCGCCCACCGTACGGCCCGGCGTTGGCTGGGCCGGTTCACCGGCCTGACCCTGCGTACGAAGCTGGCCCTCGTCTACACGGGGGTCTTCGCTCTCGGCGGCGCGCTGCTGCTCGCCGCCAACTACGCGATGGTCTCCGCGAGTCTGGAGCTGCGGGGGGTCGAGTTGTCGATGACGGCGGCGCTGCCCACCGACGATCCGGCGCGGACCCTCGTCGTTCCGGCCCCCACCGTTCCGGCTCCGACCGGGGAGAGGGCTCCGGCCGGGGAGTCGGCTCCGGCCACCGATTGGGCGGCGACCGAGGCCGAGCCCCTGGCTCTCCTGGTGGACGACTACCAGACGGGTGTGTTGTCGGATCTGCTCGTCAACTCGGCGCTGATCCTGGCGGGTGTCACCCTGTTGGCGGCGCTGGCCGGGTGGGTGATCGCGGGCGGGCCGCTCCGGCGCCTGCACCGGGTGACCGATGCGGCGCGCACCCTGTCCGAGCACGACCTGCACAGCAGGCTCGACCTGAGAGGCCCCGAGGACGAGTTCCGCGAGCTGGGCGACACCTTCGACGGGATGTTGTCGCGGTTGGAGCGGGCGTTCGACTCGCAGCGCCGGTTCGTCTCCAACGCTTCGCACGAGCTGCGCACGCCGTTGTCGGTGCAGCGCGCGGCGCTGGAGGTGCCGCTGGCCCAGGACAGGGTTCCCGAGGACCTGTGGCCGGCCTTCCGGCGAGCGCTGGATTCGGTGGCGCGCAGTGAGGCGCTGATCAGCGGGCTGCTGTTGTTGGCGCGGTCTGATCGCGGGTTGGCGCGGACCGAGGTGGTGGACCTGGCCGCGGTGGCGGTGAACGTGGTCGGCCAGCAGGCGGGGGCGGCCGAGGAGGAGGGGGTCGACCTGCGCCTGGACGTGGAGCCCGCTCCGGCGGACGGCGACCCCGTGCTGTTGGAGCACCTGGTGCGCAACCTGGTGGAGAACGCCGTCCGGTACAACGCCGACGACGGGTGGGTGGAGGTGCGTGTGCGCACGGCGGCGGGGCGCACGGTGTTGCGGGTGACCAACTCCGGGCCGGAGGTGGGTGACGCGGAGGAGTTGTTCGAGCCCTTCCACCGTGGTGACGCGGTTCGGCTGCACCGGAGGAGGCCCGGGAGCGGGTTGGGGTTGTCCATCGTTCGTTCGATCGCGACGGCGCACGGTGCCCGGGCCACGGCGAGGGCGCGGCCGGATGGCGGGCTGGTCGTCACCGTGGGGTTCCCGGAGCTGTGACCGGTGCGGGGCGCGGGTCGGTCGTCGAAGCGTTGGCGTGCCTGACGTGGGTGGGGACGCTACGGCGACGGAAAGGGAGCTGTGACGAAACTACGTAACGAAAACGAACCCCGGCCAGAAACGCGATCCGGAGGGCGGGGGCCGTAACGTTTCTCGGACGGGTTGTCCACAGGCTGGGGACAAAGCGCGCTCGGCGCACCCTGTCGCCCCCGCTCCCGGTAGTGAGGCGGCGCGCGGGCGGACGGGTGGGCGCGGTGGTGATGACGGTGAGGCCGGGGCGAGGTCTGATGCCCGACGACTCGCGCGACGAGCCTCGGCGGCAGTGGATGCGCGGGTCACGAGACCAATCCCCGCGCGCGGGGATGGCCCCGACCGGCCCTCTTCGACGCGGGCGATGATGTGCTGCCCCTCGCGCACGCGAGGTGGCGCGGGGCCCGGTGTGTGCCGGGCCCCGCTTGTGGTTGTCGGGTTAGATCGGGATGCCGATGTCGGGGGCCAGGCTCGCTCCGAGGGTTTCCATGGCGGTCTGTCCGAGGAGGAGGGTGGCTGCGAGGGCGGTGGCGGGCCAGCCCCACCAGCGGCGGGGTGCACGGTGACGGCCCCGGGTGCGGACCGGTTCCGGCAACTCGACTCGGGCTTCGCGGGCCTTCTGTTCGCGGTGTTGACGGGCGACCTTGACCCAGTGCGGCACCGGTCCGTGTTGGAGCATGTACGCGACCCGGGGGTTGCCGTCCATCTGACGGAGCAGTCGTTCCTGTCGGGCCTGGTGAGTCTCCTCCCAGGGCATCTCCGATCGGGAAGCTTCCGCCTGGGGTGCCTTCGCCTGGGGTGCCTTCGTCGGAACCGGGAGGGCCCGGTGCGGGCGCCCGGCTGGTCGGGTGAAGCGGTGGCCTCGGGGTGCGGTCAGGACCGACCGCACCTGAGCGCTGATGTGCTCCGTCATCGGGTGCCCCCAGTAGCGGCCAAGGCCGGGAGGGTGAACTCGGCCCAGGTGACGGTGCCCAGCCCCTCGCAGAAGGGGAAGTCCAGCACCGGCCGGAACCCCCACCGGGACGCGAGGTGCCCGACCATCAGCAGGCCCCGTCCGCGTTCGGCCTCCTCCCAGTCCTTGCGGGTGCGCCTGCGCGGAACCTTCGGGATGGAGTCCACGATGGTGTCCGTCCTGGTGCCGTCGTCGATGATCGACACCCTCACCAGGCCCGGGACCGGTGCTTCCAGGGTGCGGACCACCCTGCCGTCCGGGTCTTGGCCGGAGCGGGAGTGCTCGCAGGCGTTGGCGAACATCTCGCTGGTACACAGCACCATCTCTTCGCGCACCTCGGCCGGTACCCCGGTCATGCGGGTGAGGTCGGTGTTCAGGTCGGAGCGGACCTGGCTGGTGTGGGAGAGGTGTCCGGGGTAGACCCGGCACTCCCACCGGGACTCAGCCGGGGGAGGGTTGTTCGTGTGGTTGAGGGCGTGGGTGTGCGGCACAATGGCCATGTCGGCAATCTCTTCTCTTGAAGGTGGTTGGTTGTCGGCCTGCTCTGGGGGTGTTGGCTCACCCGCCAGAGCTTTTTTCGTGAACGCCTTGGTCAGGCTTCAGGCGGCGGTTGGGGGTTCCGGGTCGTCCTGGTGGTCGGCGCGGTGGCGGTGAGCCAGCAGGCGGAACAGTTCGGTGCGGGTGGGGGCGGTGATCCTCTCGAAGGGGTCGCCCTCACCCACCCAGCCCAGGGGGCGTCGGCCTACGAACACCTCGTTGGGGGGTGTGCCTTCGATGGTCGTCACCCAGTGGGTGTGCAGCAGTTCGGACAGTTCGCGTTCGAGGACTGGGAGCGTCTGGGTGGGGTTGTGTTGCTTCGGCACCGATCCCGGGACCGGCCTGTTGCCGGGTATCCGGGTGGGTGCGGGGTAGTCGTGTACGGCCTGGTCGATCAACTGCATGGCCCGTTCGGCGTCGCCTTCCTCCCGGGCGATCCGCAGCGCCTCCAGCACGAGAGGCATGCGGTTGCGGAGGGTGTGGTTGTGCCACACGTCCTCCTGCGCGGGAGTCAGATACTCGGGAGCAGTCAGGGCGTTTTCAGCGCTTTCGAGCAGGTCCCTGGTGTCGATGTCCAACATCAGCACTCCACCTCATCCTTGCGACGCGGCTCGACGACCTCGGGGTGCTCGGGGTCATCGGTGTCTTCGGTGTCGATCTGCATCCACGGGTTCTCGGTCAGGTCGTAGGCCAGGAAGAACCACACCTGCCGGAACTTCGGGTCCCCGTTGTCTCCCCACCGATCCGCAAGAGCGTCGATCAGCGCCAACCCCCGACCCGTCGCAGTTCCGGCTTCGATGTCCTCGAACGTGGCGGCGGTGAAGTTGCCCTTCTCCTGCGGGAGGCGGCTGCCCTGGTCGCGGCAGATCAACGTCATCCCCTTCGCACCCCGATCCACCGTCAAGGTGTAGGTGCTTCCGCGTTCGCTGGACCTGCTGTGAGCGATGGCGTTGTTCGCCAACTCGCTGCCCAGGAGGGTGAACAGGAACTGGTACTCCTCGCACCGCTCCGCCGCGCTGGTGTCCAGAAACGCGCGGACCAGGGGCATGAGTCCGGGGAGCCCGGCGAAGGAGTACTGCCGCTTGCGGTAAGGCGGGCCGACGGTGCGGGAGAAGTAGTGGGAGTGGAACGGCTTGATGAAACTCGCCACCGGAGCCACCACCTCACGGCGAGCAAGCTCAGGGGAGAACGGCGGAGCGGGCCTCACGAGACCACCACCAAACGCCGCAACCCAGCCAGGACAGCCCGCAGGACCTCCACCGGGACCGCGTCGATGGGCCTGCGGGGAGAGGGGACCACAGGGGCCCAGGAGCGGGACGGGTAGTGGCGGCGAGGGTTCGCGGCGAAGGCCCGCACACGGGCCGCCTGCCTAGGGCGACGGGCACGTATCGCCTCGGACGCGAGGTAGCGGGTACACGCCAGCTCGCAGAGTTTCAGGTAACGGGGCGCCATCAGCGCACACCTCCGGTACGGGAAGCCGCTGGATGAGGGCGGCGATGGATGAGTACGTCTCCATACTTCACTCGAAACTTTTAAATCGCAAGACCCAAATAAAGATACAGTGATCCGAACGAACGTGATGAAGAGTTGCGAAATGTCTGGTTCCGGTTGTGCGGCGATACCATCGGCGGCAGATCCAAGGGAGGTCGATTTGAGCAGCCCATCCGTGGCCAGACGGCAGCTATCAGCGCAAATGCGCGCAAAGCGAATCGCCACGGGCAAGACCATCGAGCAGGTTGCTGAGGACCTTGAGTGGTCGAGCACGAAGGTCTCGAACATTGAGACCGGCCGGTCGAAGAAGCCCGCTGTGACGGACATCCGTGTGTTGCTCGATCTATACAAGGTTCGTGACTCCGCAGAGCGGGAGGCGATCCTCACCCTGGTACGTCAGTCTCGGGAGAGCGGGTGGTGGAACCGCTACGGTGACGCGATCGGTGGCCCGTACACCTCCTACGAGGCTGGGGCGACCGGTATTAGGATCTTCGAGCCGCAGTACATTCCTGGCCTCTTCCAGACGGAGGCCTACGCTGCCGCAGTCGCCCAGGCGACCCTCATTCGCGATCCAGACGACATCGCCAGAGCAGTCGAAGCCCGGATGCGCCGCCAACAACTGCTCACGCAGCTGGACCCGCCGACCGTGTGGGCGGTGATCCACGAGGCCGCCCTACTCATGCTGCGATCGCATCCGGAGCTGTTTTTCCCGCAGGTTGACCGGCTTATCGAGCTGTCCGAAGCTCCGAACAACGTGACTATCCAGGTGCTCACCACGGGTGCGGGGCTGCATGCTGGGATGGGAGGGCCGTTCGTGATCCTGGACTACGAGGACGCCGCAGCGATCACGTTCCTGGAGACAAACACGGATGGCCTCTACTTGGAGAAGCCCACTGAGGTTACGCGGTATCGCCAGTCCTTCGACCGGCTGGTCGCCAAAGCCCTCGATCCAGATGAAGTGCCCGCGTACCTGCGGGCTCTGGCCGCCTAGAAAGTCACGACCATGTACTCATCCACCGACAGTCAGCTCGAGTTCCGTAAATCGAGCTACAGCAATCCGTCGAACTGCGTCGAGTACGCCGACGCCGGGGGAGGGACAGCCGCTGTGCGGGACTCCCAGAACCCGGAGGATGGCCACTTCTTGCTCTCCGGGCAGGAGTGGGGGGCGCTTCTGGGTGCCGTTCGACGCGACTAGGCTGCGAAAGCAGTGGGGCCCCGACATGTACCTGTCGGGGCCTCTGCGTACTCATCCAGAAGCAACGTATCCGCTGTGTGGTGAGCGAAAAAGTAGCCCGGCTGGCCGCAGTTGGACAGAGACTCGGGACGTTCTCCTCTGTGCGGAGGGCCCAGAGGCGGGCAGGACAGTGCATGAAGCCGTCCATGTCCCCACCCTCAGCGGAGGTCCCACCCATGCGCCCCCACACCACCGAACTCAACTTCCGCAAGAGCAGCTACAGCGGTGCCCGCACGCAGGACTGTGTCGAGGTTGCCGACATCCCCGGCGCCTCGGCTGTGCGTGACACCCGGAACCGCGATGCCGGGCACCTCACGTTCTCATCGGCGCAATGGGCTGGGCTGGTGGTCACGGTGAAGGCCCCCTCGTAGAACAGGCGGGAGGCCTGACCGCGCGGCGGCCCGGGCCCTCCTGAACCCGGTCCCCTCCCTCGTTCCCGGCCCCGCCCCTGGCCTTGGATGCCTGCTACCGGAACGAGCGATCCGATGATTTCGGGGATCTTCTTGAGCACACCCTCGTTGGGAGAAGGGCCCGAGTCGTCATGGCCAACCCAGGCAGGGCACAGGCCGAGGGCCGCATGAGGCATGGATGATCTATTCGACATGGCCCGCAGGAAACGGGTCACCGGCACTGGTGAGCGGAGGTATCGCGTGGGACTGACCTCATGGGAGACCGAGTTTTCGAGCTTGGACGGTCTCCGGTTGAAGGGGACCTTCACCGCAGGGGAAGGAGCTGTGGCGCCCACTCACGTGGTGGTGTTGGTACACGGTGGCGGCGTGGACCGTGAAGAAGGGGGGTTCGCGTCCCGCATGGCAGACGGGCTCGCACGAGCAGGGGCGGCGTCTCTACGGTTCGATCTTCGCGGCCACGGCAGTAGCCAGGGAGAGCAGAAGGACCTCACCCTCTCGGGCGTGGTGAACGACATCCGCTCCGCAGTTGAGCATGCCAAGGAACAGGTACCCGGCGCTCCAGGAGGTGTCTCGCTGCTCGGGGCGAGCTTCAGTGGAGGGCTGAGCGCCTTCTACACCGCGCACTACCCAGAGTCGATCACCGCACTTGTTCTGGTGAATCCGTTGATCGACTACAAGAAGCGGTTCATCGACGACAAACCCTACTGGGAAGCCGACCGTATCGCTCCCGAAGAGGGCGAAGCTCTTCTCCAGAACGGTTTCGTCCCGCACTCACCAACGTTCCGGCTCGGTCGAGCCCTGCTGAACGAGGTGTTCTACATACGACCTGACCAGGCGCTGTCTTCAGTGCGGTGTCGGACCCTGGTGATCCATGGAACTGCGGACAGCTTCATCCCAGTCGAGAGCTCTCGTCGTGCGGTGGAACAGATCGCGGGCCCGGCGAGGCTGTGGGAGATCGAAGGAGCCCAACACGGCATCGCCATCCCCAATGATCCCGGATACGGTGATCCGCAGACCCAGAAGTGGCAGGCCGAAGCCATCACTGAAGTCTCCGAGTGGGTCACTCAGTCGCGAGCGTGATCTCCTGGATGGTGTCGCGCACCACCGACCGGTTGCGCCACGGACGCAACCGGTCGGATAGCCGCCCCAACTCCTGGAGAGTGCGGCGCGACCCGACTCGCTGGGCGGTGGGCAAGGCCATGAGCGCGGTCTCGCAGGCTCTCTCCGGGGCTCCCGCGTCGGCCAGAGTCAGCGCTTGGAGCGAGCTGAAGTAGCGGCGGACCGGGCCCTCCTGAACCCAGTCCCAACCCTCGCCCCCGCCCCTGGCGCCACCTGGGAGTGGAGCGCGGTGGATGCGGCCGCCCACATCCGGCGCCAGGTCGAGATGAGTACGGGATGTGGACACCCACAGAACCGAGCATGCGTCCCACACCTCCGGTTAGGCCCCTCGCGCCCCCTCCGGCACCCGCTCCGCACCGTCGCCGGAGGGTACGGTCAGCAGTCGAATCCCGTACGCCGCCACCACCGCGCACCCCACGGCGACCACTCCCCCCAGCCAGCCGCCCGCGTACGTCTCCCCCATGAACAGCACCCCCACCAACGCGGCCGCGACCGGGTTGGCCAGGGTGGTCACCCCCAGCGGCGCGCCCAGATCCATCCCCTGGTAGGCGGCCTGAGCGAGCAGGAGCCCGAAGACCGCCAGCACCGCCGTCGCCGCGCTCGACGGATGCGCCAGACCCACCACCAGGCCGTCCTCGAAGGCCCACACGGCGGTCTTCACCATCGCCGCCGAAACCCCGAACGCCACCCCGGCCGCCCCCGCCAGCAGGTAGGCGCGCCAGGCCGTCGACGACAGCCGCCCCGCACCCCAGGCCGTCGCGGCGAGCAGCACCGCGGTTCCGGCTCCCACCAGCGCCGCGTCCCCGTAGGACAGGACCCCGCCCGCGTCACCGGTGACGGTGACCGCGAGCAGAACCCCGAGCGCAGCCATCGTGTAGGCCGCGCCCCGCCACTCCGCACCGCTCACCCTCCGGTGGGACAGCCGCGCCGACCACGGGATACCGAGGACCAGCACCAGGACACCCAGCGGCTGGACGACGGTCAGCGGCGCGAAGCTCACCGCGGCCACCTGGAACCCGGCCCGCCCCCCGTTGAACACCAGCGACACCCACCACAGGGGGTGTCGGAGCAGCGCTCCGATCTGCCGTCCGGTGGTGAGCGGCCCGGTCACGCGAACGGCGAGTCTGCGCTGCGCGACCGCCGCCACCGTGTACGCGACACACGACAGGACGCCGAACCCGATGCCGAGCCAGAGTCCGTAGGACAGAGCGGTCATACACCCCATCTTCCCGGATACCGCGAGCGGGAGACAGGGGTACGAAGTCCCCTCCGCGATCCGGTTCCACGCCCGGACCTCACGCCCGGTCCCCGACCGGGGCCGTGCCCCGGTACAGGGCGGACACCACCCCCTCGATATCGGGCTCGCGAAGGGTCAGGTCGGCCACCTCGTGCGCGCTCGTGACCCGCGAGATCACCCGGGCCGGGTTGTCGGAGAGCTCCAACCACTGGCGCGGGCCCTCCACCCGGACCGTGACCGCTCCCTCCACCTCGATCGCGGCCGCCGGAACCACCAGGTCGACCACCAGCACGCGCGGGGTGGGAACGGTGGCGCGCAGCTCCGGCAGGTCACCGTCGAAGGCGAGTCGCCCCTTGTCGATCACCATCACCCGGTCGCAGAGCCGCTCGACGTCCCCCAAGTCGTGCGTGGTGATGAGGATGGTGGTGCCCCGCTCCCGGTTGATCCGCAGCAGGAACTCCCGGATGGTCGACTTGCTGACCACGTCCAGACCGATGGTCGGCTCGTCCAGCACCAGTAGCCGGGGGGCGTGCAGCAGGGCGGCGGTGAGGTCGCCGCGCATCCGCTGCCCCAGGCTGAGCTGGCGGACGGGGGTGTCCAGGAAGGGCTCCAGCTCCAGGAGTTCGGTGAGCTCGGCCAGGCGCTCGGCGTGCGACTCCGCGGGCACCCGGTACAGGTGCCGGGTGAGGGTGAGGCTGTCGCGCAGCGGAAGGTCCCACCAGAGCGTGGTGCGCTGGCCGAACACGACGCCGATGTCCCGGGCCAGGCGCGTGCGCTGGCGGGACGGGTCCCGCCCGACCACCCGGACGCTGCCCGAGGTGGGGGTGAGGATGCCGGTCAGCATCTTCATGGTGCTGGACTTGCCCGCGCCGTTGGGCCCCAGGTAGCCGACGATCTCCCCGCTCCGCACGGTGAAGGTGACGTCCCGGACGGCGCTCACGGTGCGCCGGGTGCGACGCAGGAACGGGCCTTCGGAGAGGACGAAGTCGCGGCCGAGCCCGACCGCCTCGATGATCGGTTCGGCCCCGGGGGTCGGGCCGGGTGTGGACGTCTCCTCCGGAGAGGTCGCGCCGGTCGCGGCGGTCGCTCCACCGGGGGCCGATTCGGCCGCTGCGGGCGGTTCGGCCCCGTTCGCCAGCTCGGCCCCGGTGGCCGGTGCGGTCGTGGTGGTCGGTTCGGTTTCGGACATCGGTCAGCTCCCGGTGGATCGGTAGTGGCGCAACCCGAACCGCCACAGCAGTGCGGCTCCGGCGCAGGCAAGGACGGCGACGGCCGGGCCCGCGTAGCGCAGGGCCTCCGGCATGCCGAGGGGATCGGGGCGGTCGAGGACGAGCAGGACGGGCTGCCAGCTCACGAAGGCCAGCGGCACCACGTAGGTCACCGACCGGACGATCTCCCGGCCGTAGATCGCCAGCGGGTACTCGGTGAGCGCCTGCCCGCCGTAGGTGAGCGCGTTGGCGGCCTCGCGGGCGTTCGCAACGAAGAACTGCAGACACGCGGTGGCCACCCAGGCGGCGCCGCAGATCAGCACCCCGGAGACCATCATCACCAGGAGCAGGAGCGCCTTGCCGGGCGTCCAGTCCACGTCGGTGTTGGCCACGGCGACCCCCAGCACCACCAGGGCGGGGACGACCTTGCCGAGGCGTCGCGGGGAGAACTCGTCCGCGGCCAGCTGAACCAGCGGGGAGACCGGGCGGACGAGCATGGCGTCCAGGGAACCGGTACGGATGTGCTGTCCGAGCCGTTCCACCGCGCCCATGAACAGGTCGGCGAGACCGAAGGCGCTGGCCGCCAGCGCGAACACCATGAGCCCCTCGTACACCGTGAACCCCGCCAGGGTCCCGGCATGCCGGAACACGATCACCACGGCTCCGACCTGGGCGAGCACGCTCGCCGCGACGGCCAGCGACATCATCGCGAGCGAGGCCGGGTACTGCGCGAAGGCGCGCACCCAGATCCAGGCCAGCCTGCGGTAGTCGTCGATCGGCCGGAGGACGCCAGCGGCGGCGCGGGCCAGGAGCCGACGGCGCGCCGGGACCGGCGTGCGGATCTCAACCACCCTGGATCACCACCCTGCGCGCGGCCCGGCCGGTCAGCCAGGCGGAGAACGCGAGCAGCGCCGCGGCCCACCACGCCTGGAGTACCAGCCCGCCGAACGCGCCCCCGAACGGCGGCGACTCCTTGCCGAGCAGGATCTCCGCCGGGATCTGCACCATGGACGCCCACGGCAGCAGCCGCAGCACGTCGCCGAGCGCGGGCGGGAACAGGGCCAGCGGCAGCAGCATCCCCGCGGCCACCGGCGCGACCAGGCCGCTCGCGGTCCACAGCCCCCGGCTGTCCATCAGCCAGAACCCGCTCAACGAGCACAGGTAGCGCAGCGCGAACCCGATCAGCGCGGCGAGCACCACCGACAGCAGGACCGCGACCGCCCCGGCGGGGGTGTCCGGAAGGGCGACGTCGAACAGCAGGAGGCCGACGCAGAAGGTCGGTACGCCTCGGAAGAGGAAGGTGAAGGTGGCCCGGCCGAGGTCCTGGGCCAGCCACCAGCCCAGGAGCGAGACGGGGCGGAGCAGGTCCGTGGCCACGTCGCCGTCGCGCACGCGTTCGGCGAGGTCGAGGGAGGGAGCGGTGTTGACGATCAGGGTGACGGCGATCAGCGCCTGCCCGACGAACACCTGGGTGACGGCGTCCCCGGCGTCGTACCCGTTGATCTCGGGGCGGGCGGAGAACACGGCCAGGAGCACCATGGCGTTGATGGCGCCGAAGACCGCGTTGGTGAAGGCTCCGGCGACGAGCGCGGCGCGGTAGGTCGAGTGGCGGCGCAGCCCGCGGACGTACACCGCTGTGTGGACACGCACGTGGTCTCACTCCTTTCACTGGAGGGGTGGTCGGAGGCAGGGTCGGGAGGACGGGGGCGGGCGGTGTGGAGGCGGTGCCCGGTGGGGTCCGCGGCCGGAGGCGGGCGGTGCCCGGGACGTCCTCCCGGAGGCCGGTCCGGGACGGCTGGCGACGGCGCCCCGGCACCGGGCTCAGCTCCCCGTGGAGCGGTAGCGGCGCAGACCGAACCGCCACACGCCCGCCGCCGCCAGCGCGAGGGCGACCGCCACGACCGGGGCGAGGAAGCGCAGGAAGTCCGGCAACCCGGTGGGGTCCGGGCGTCCCAGCAGGTGGAGGGCGGGCTGCCAGCTCACGAAGGCCAACGGCACCACGAAGGTCACCGCCCCCACCAGGCCGCGCCCGTAGATCGCGATCGGGTACTCGGTGAGCGCCTGCCCGCCGTAGGTGACCGAGTTGGCCGCCTCCCGGGCGTCGGTAGCGAAGAACTGGACGCAGCTCGCGAGCAACCACACCGAGGTACAGATGACCACCCCCGACACGAGCAGCACGGGCAGCATGAGGACCCGCCCCGCCGTCCAGTCGATGTCGCACGCCACCAGCGCGAACACCAGGACGATCAGCGACGGGACGATCCGGCCGAAGCGGCGCGGCGAGAACTGGTCGGCGGCCAGCTGGAGCAGCGGTGAGACCGGGCGGACCAGCATCGTGTCGAGAGTTCCCGTGCGGATGTGGTCGCCGAGGTGGTCCACCGTCCCCGCGAGCAGCTGGGCGGCGCCGAAGGAGAACGCGGCCAACGCGTAGACGAGCAGCCCCTCGTACACCGTGAACCCGGCCAGGGTCCCGGCGTGGCGGAACACCACGACGACGGCGCCCATCTCGGACAGCGTCGCCAGCGTGATCCCGAGGGTGAACAGCGACAGCGCCATCGGGTACTGGGAGACGGCGCGGGTCCAGGTCCAGGCGAGCCGGAGGTAGGTGCGCAGCTCCGCTCCCACGTGCGGCGGCGGGACCCGGTGGCGATCGGACCCGTGCCCGCGCCCGCGGCCGGGGGCGGTGATCGTGTCAGCCACCCTGCACCACCACCCTGTGCGTGGCCCGACCGGTCAGCCAGGCGGCCAGGGCGAGCAGCGCGGCCGCCCACGCGGCCTGCAACGCGAGCCCGCCAAGGACACTCCCTCCCGGCAGGGTGTCCTTGCCGAGGAAGACCTCCGCCGGGATCTGCACCATGGCCGCCCGCGGCAGCAGCCGCAGCACGTCCGCGACGGGGGTCGGGAAGAGCGTGAGCGGGAGCAGCGCTCCGGCGAGGACCGGCCCGGCCGGTCCCATCACGGCCCACACGCCCCGGGTGTCCATGAGCCAGAACCCCGCCACCGAGTACAGGTAGCGCAGCGCGAAGCTCACCACGACGGCCAGCCCGAACGACCCCAGGGTGAGGAGCCAGCGCAGCGGGTCCCCCGGCAGGGCCAGGGTGAACAGCAGCGCGCCGAACACGAAGGTGGGCACGCCGCGGAAGACGAGGTCGTAGGTGGACCGGCCCAGGTCCTGGGCCAGGTACCAGCCCAGGAGCGGAACGGGACGGAGCAGGTCGACGCCGACCGCGCCGGTGCGGATGCGTTCGCTGAGGTCGAGCGCGGGCCCCATGATGGCGAGCGGCGCCAGCAGCGCCTGGGCGACGAACACCTGGGTGACGGCGTCGGTGGCGTCGTACCCGTTGATCTCGGGCCGGGCCTCGAACAGGGCGAGCAGCACCATGGCGTTGATCGCGCCGAAGACCGCGTTGGTGAGGACTCCGGCGGCGGTGGCCGCGCGGTAGGTGGAGTAGCGGCGCAGCCCTCGGGCGTACACCGCGCAGTGGACACGCACGGGCGTGGCTCCCTGGCAGCTGGTGAACGTGCAGAAGCGTCCGCTCTCCGCCGCTGGCCTTGGGGGCCGCGGGGAGACACGGGTTCGGCACGTCCCTGGGCCGGGAGGCCAGGTCCGGGTCGCCGCGAAGCAGTGACGTTAGCACGGAGCCCGGCGGGTCGTCACCGTTTTCGCGAACGGGCCGGTGTCAGCCGCGACCGGCGAAGGGCATCTCGCGGGCCATCACGGTGACGGTCGGCACGTTCACGTCCAGGGGCAGGGAGACGATGTGCGCGATGGTGTCGGCGACGTGCGCGACGTCGATGGTGGGCTCCGCACGGACCGACCCGTCGGCCTGGCGGGCGTTCGCCCCGAACCCGGCGGTCATCGCGGTGGCGGCGTTGCCGACGTCGATCTGCGTGCAGGCGATGCCGTGGCCCCGGAGATCGAGGTTGAGCGAGGCGGTGAGGCCGCTGATCGCGTGCTTGCTGACGGTGTAGGCCACGCTCGACGGCCGGGGGACGTGCGCGGAGATCGAGCCGTTGTTGATGATCCGCCCACCTCCCGGGGTCTGCGCCCGCATCATCCGAGCGGCCTCGCGGGCGCAGTTGAGCGACCCGGTGACGTTGGTGTCGAGGACCTCCCGCCAGGCGTCGTCCTCGATCTCGTCCACGGAGGCCGCCGGACCGAACACCCCGGCGTTGTTGAAGAGCACGTCCACGCGCCCGAAGCGCTCCCGGACGGCCGCGAAGAGCGCGCCGACCGACTCCGAGGAGGTCACGTCGGTTTCGACCACCACGGCGCCGGGGCGCTCCCCCGCCGTCTCCTCCAGGGTCTCCCGGCGCCGCCCCGCCAGCACGACGGAGTGGCCGTCGCCGAGCAGCCGACGGGCCGTCTCGCGGCCGATCCCGGCGCCGGCTCCGGTGATCACGATGACCTTGTGGTCGTTGGCTGCTGGTCCCATGGTCGGCTCCCCACGTTCGTCGCGGCCCGCCCCGGGGCCGTCAGCTGGAGACTACCGACACGGGGGACGCGGGAGGAGGTTGTCCACAGCCTGTGGACAACCTCCTCCCGCGTGAACGCCTCCACCCGGCACGCTCCCGTGGGAGGACTCCGTGCGGCACACCCCCACCGGTCCGCGCCGGATCAGATCCCGTCCGCCGCCTCGAAGAACCACGCCACCGCGACGGCCCCGGGATCGAGGACCTCCTGTGCGCGTTCCCCCAGGTAGCTGGCGCGACCCCGGCGCGCCACCATGCCACTGGTCGACTCCGCCCCGGCCCGGGCCGCCACGGCCGCCTCCCCCACGGCCACACGCCAGGAAGGGGACACACTGGCCGCGAGGGCCTCCGTCGCGGGCACCATCGCGTCGACCATCGTCTTGTGACCCACCTCCGCCCGGCCCAGGCGCCGCACGGCCCCCGTGGCCGTCTCGAAGGCCCCGGCCAGGTCGGAGACGGCCCAGGAGGCGGCGGGCCCGGCCCCCAACCGCCCGAACCACAGCCCGAAGAGCGGGCCGCTGGTGCCCCCGGAGGCGAGGAAGGCGTCCGACACCGACTGGAAGACCCCCGCCGGGGTGTCGCCGGTCAGACCGGCGCGGGCCCGCTTCAGGGCGGTGCTGATGTTCCAGCCGAAGTCGCCGTCACCGGCCCGCCGGTCGAGCTCGGTGAGCTCCGACGCGTCGGTCACGACCCTCTCGGCGAAGGCCTGCGTCCAGGCCCGGGCGTCCGCGCCGGTGAGTTCGTTCTCGGGCATGTTCGTTCCTCTCACCAGGCCAGTGCGGGGGTCCGCACCGGAGCGTCCCAGAGCTTCACGAGGTCGTCGGTCAGCGCGGTGAGCGTGATCGACAGCCCCTTCATGTCCAGCGAGGTGACGTACGGCCCCACCAGCGACCGCGCGACGCCCACCCCCAGTCCGTCGAGCACCCTGCGGGTCTCCCGGGCCGCCACGCCGAGCTCCAGGCCGTGCGTGGCCCCCAACCCGTTGACGATCGCCAGAACCGAGTCCCCGCGTCCGACCCCCACGGACTCCACGAGGGGGTTGACCAGGCTCTCCGCCAGATCGGCGGCCTCCGTCACGGCCCTGGTCTCGATCCCGCGCTCTCCGTGGATGCCCACACCGAACTCCAGCAGGCCGGGCTCCAGCTCGAAGGAACGCTGCCCCGTCATCGGGTTGGTGCAGGCCTCGAAGGCCACACTGAGCGTCGCCGAGCGCGCCACCACGTCCTGACCGAGCGCCCTCACCTCGGCGACCGGCGCGCCCGCCTCGGCCGCGGCCCCGCAGACCTTCTCCACCGCGACCACGGCCGCGGTGCCCCGGCGCCCCGGTCCGCCGTCGTCCTCCCTCTGGGTGGCCAGGTCGTCGTCGACCAGCACCTGTTCGACCCGGTGGGTCTCGGCCAGGAGCTCGGCGGCGATCGAGAAGTTGAGGACGTCACCCGTGTAGTTCTTGACCACCATCACCGTGCCCTCGCCGGTGTCCACGGCACGGATCGCCGCGCGCACCTGGAGCGCGGTGGGGCTGGCGAACACGTCGCCCGGCACCGCCGCGTCGAGCATCCCGGTGCCCACGAACCCGGTGTGCAGCGGTTCGTGCCCCGAACCCCCGCCGGAGAGCAGGGCGACCTTGCCCGCCGCAGGGATGCGCCGGGTGACGAAGAGCGGGTCGGCATGGACGTCGACCAGCCCGCCATGCGCCCCGACCATCCCCTCCAGCGCCTGCGCGACCAGGGTCTCGCGTTCGTTCATGAAGAACCGGCTCATGCCGCCTCCTGGGTCTGGAATCCCTCGGTCGTGGTCCGCTCGCCGCGTGCGGGCGTGGCGTCCCACCTCCTGCCTACCCAGTTCTGGCCGATCGGCTGGCCGGTCGGCCGATGCGCCGAACCGACCGGCTGGCCAAGACTGTGGGAAGGCTCCCAGGCCCGCCACCAACAGAGGAGACGAATCGACATGTCGGCAACAACAGGGGTCGGACCACCCGTCAGGGCCCAGCGCAAACTGGCGCCGGACCTGGCGCGCGGTGCCATGCTCCTGCTGATCGCGATGGCCTACGCGGGCGTGTACGCCGGCGGCGGGTTCGGCACGGACGTCGCCGGCGACCCCTGGCCGGACCGCGCGGCGGCACTGTTCACCACCCTCTTCCTGGACAACCGGGCCTTCCCGATGTTCGCGATCCTCTTCGGCTACGGGATGGCCTGGATGGTCGCCCGCCAACTGGCGCGGGGCACCCCGGAGCGCGAGGTCCGGCGGCTCCTGCGGCGGCGCGGCGGGTTCCTGCTGCTGTTCGGCTTCGTCCACGCGTTCCTGGTCTTCCCCGGCGAGATCCTCACCTCCTACGGCCTGGCGGCGTTGGTCACCGGATGGCTGCTGTTCCGCTCCAACCGGACCATCGTGCGCGCGGCCGTGGTGTTCGCGGCGTTCTACGCGGTCACCGTGCCCCTGGCGATGGTCGCCATGGCGTGGGCCGGGTCGGAGGCCGAGGAGTACGGGCTGATCCCCGGCTACCTCACCGCGCAGGACTGGTTCGAGCGTCTGGCCTTCCTGCCGTCCGGCCCGCTGTTCATCGCCTTCGCGTACCCGCTGCTGATCCTGGTGGTGCTCGGCTACCGAGCGGGTAGGGCGGGTCTGCTCGACGACCCGGCGGCGCACCGGGGGCTCCTCACCCGGATCGCGGTCGTGTGCACCTCGCTGTCGGTACTGGGCGCGCTGCCCATCGCGCTGACCGTGCAGGGCGTGCTCTCCCCGGGCGCGATCACCGAGGGGCTGTCCATGGCGCTCCAGGTACTCACCGGGATTCTGGGCGGTGCCGGGTACGCGGCGCTGTTCGCCCTGTGGGGCATGCGCCTGGAACGGAAGCCGTCCCCGCTGGCCAGGGCGGTCGCGGCAATGGGACAGCGCTCGCTGACCTTCTACATCCTGAACTCCGTGCTGGTCGCGGTGGTACTCCACCCCGACCTGGTCGGCCTCGGCACCGGGGCGGGCGCCTTCGGCGCCCTGCTGGTGGCGGCGCTGGCCTGGTCGGTCAGCCTGGCGCTGGCGGCCTGGTCGGAGGTCCGGAACCGCCCCGGACCGCTCGACCAGCTGATGCGGCGCTGTGTGTACGGCGGACGCAAGGCGCGCCGGGCCGCCGAGGCGGAGGCATCCAGCCGAAGAGACGGTTGAGGTCAGACGGGGGTGGGGGCCGTGCCGGGCCCTCCCCAGTGGCCCGGGGCGCGCGCCACCCCCATCGCTCAGCCCGGACCCGTGTGGTCGCGCGACCCCCCGGCCGCGCGGCGGGTCCAGGCGAGTTCGGTGGTGTCCCATCGGGGTCGGTGGGAGTCGGTCGGGGTCGGTAGGAGTCGGTCGGGGTCGGTAGGAGTCGGTCGGCGTCGTTCGAGGCCGCCAGGGACGACCGGATCAGACGGGGTCCGGCTCAGACGGATCGGTCCGGGTCCGGGGATTCCCTGACCGGTGAAGCCGGGCAAGGCCGCTCGGCGGCGAGTGGTCCGGGGGCCCGGAGCTCAGGCGAGTTCACGGCCGGTGGGTTGCCCGGAGACCGATATGCGCAGCACGGTGGGCAGGCGGTCCAGCCCCAGGGAATCCCTGAGCCGGGCGAGCCCGTCGGCACGGCAGCGACGCCACACGGCGACGGGGTCGGCGTCCTCGGCCAGCACGAGTTCCAGGCTCAGACACGGGTGGCGCGCGGACTCGGTCAGCCGTGCCCGCCCCCGGCGCACCCCCGGATAGCCGCAGACCTCCCTCACCAGGGCGGAACAGGCGGCGCGGGCCGCGACGTCGGTGTGCCCTCGCTCCTCCTCGTCGAGGCGGAGCGAGGGGACCCGTGCGGTGCGCCCCTGGACGAGCAGCCAGCGCAAGGCCAGCAACGCCACCACCACGGCCAGGACGGCGACCGCGTAGGGAACCCACGGTGCGGGCGAAGACGAGGTGAGGCGTTCACCCACCGCACCGAGGGTCTCCCCCTCGGCACCGGGAGGAAGGAGCTCGAACGGCCCCAGAGCGAGGGTGGGGACGACACCGCCCAGGGCGATCATCGACGCACCGACCAGGGCCAACCCCTGCCGGTTGCCCCGGGCGGCCCGTCGCTCCTCCCGATGCGGGCGGCGGTTCACCCGAGACGGATGGCGGTCGCTCCGATGCGGATGGCGGCTGCCCCGATGCGGGCGGCGGTTCACCGGAGGCCTCCTTCCACCACGCGGACCTTGGCGCGCACGCGCACCGGGCGGACCGGGTCGAGTTCGTTCAGGCGCTCCCGGAAGCGTTCCTCCACCCGACCCCGTGTCCCGGGGTCGACCGGAGCGGCCGCACGCGCCGTGAGGCGGACGGTGCCTCCCCGGACCCGGGCGCGGGCACCCGTGACCCCGGGCACTTCGAGCGCGACGCTCTCGGCCAGCTGGCGCACCCCGCGCCGGGACAGGCCGACGACCAGGTCCCGGTCATCGGTACGCAGAACCAGGTGGCCGCCCCGACCCGGAACGAACGCGGTGAGCAGTAGGCACAGACCGACGACGGCGGTGACCGCCGAGGCCAGGAACATCTCCGGGCCGTCCCAGTGGACACCGGCAGCGGGTTCGACGACCTTCCCGACCGGGACGATCCGCAGCGGACTGCCCGCCAGCGTGGCGATCAACTCGGCGGCGGCCGCCCCCGCGACCAGTGTCGCGACGGTGCTGACCACGATGGCGGCGGTGGACCTCCGGGGCCGGAAGGTGCGTATCGCGACCCGGCGGGCGGCGCGTGCCTCGGCCCCGGTGACGGCCGGCTCCCCGGGGGCGGCCACGGTGGCGCTCACCATCGCGCGTCCTTGCCCGCGCGCTCACGGGAGAACAGCGGCGCCAGGTCCGTCTCCCCGCTGTAGGCGCGCCCGGCCAGGAACCCGGCCGCCCCGAGGAGCAGGACCAGGAGAAAGGCCCCGAACCCGCCGAAGTAGGCCACCAGGCCGAGGAGGGACCCGTAGGTCAGGCCGACGATCGACCACATCGTTCGTGCTCCTTAGCTGCTGTGGGTGTGGGTGCGTCAGCGCACGCGCGGCTCGGAGGGGGTCTCCTGGGCCTCGTCGTCCGGCAGGTGGATGTCGTCGACGGTCACGTTGACCTCGGTGACCTCCAGGCCGGTCATGCGCTCCACCCCGGCGATGACGTTGCGGCGCACCACCCGGGCGAGGTCGGGGATCGAGATGCCGTACTCGACCACCAGGTTGATGTCGACGGCGGCCTGGGTCTGGCCGACCTCGACGGAGACGCCTCGGGCCGCCGCGTTGGTGGAGGTGGAGCCGGGGATGCGCTCGCGGACGGCGTCGAACGCACGGGCCGCTCCGCCGCCCATCTGGTGGACGCCGCGCACCTCGCGGGCGGCCATCCCCGCGATCTTGGCGACGACGTGGTCGGCGATGTCGGTGCGCCCGTGGTCGCCCTCGCGGGCGGGGCCGCGGTCGGTACGGCCGGACGAGGTGGTGTCCAGGGCGGTGGGTGCGGTGGCCTCGTGGATGTCGGTGCGGGCGTTCGCGGTGTCCTTGGCTGCCATGGGGTGCTCCTGTGGTTCGGGACGGAAGGGCCGGCGCGGCCCTCGCGTCGTTCTGTTCGGGCCGTCGTGTGGAGGACACGGGTGGAAGGGCTCGGCTCACGCTCGTCATCGTGTGACCTGAGACACACTCATCATCCCGCGATCCTTGCGTAGGGTGGTCCTCTTCTGACGACAGGTAGTCGACCGGCTTCGGGAGCAGGACCCCGCAGATGCACACGGACACCGCACTACCGGAGAGCGTGCTCGTGGAACGGGCACAGGACGGCGACGAACACGCCTTCGAGACCCTGGTGCGCCGCCACCAGGACGCCGTCTACCGCATCGCCCTGCGCACGCTCGGCAACGCCGCGGAGGCCAGGGACACCGCGCAGGAGGCCCTCATCACGGCGTGGCGCCGACTGCCCGACCTCCGCGACCCGCAGGCGTTCCCCGCGTGGCTGCACCGGACGGTGGCCCGCCTCGCGTTGAACGCCCTGCGCGCCCGCCGCCCCGAGGACCCGGCCGAGGCGGACCGCGCCGAACCCAGGGAACGCGGCGCGGGCCCCGCCGACAGCGCCCTGGCCACCGACCTGCACGAGGCCCTGCGCACGGCGCTGTCCGGCCTGCCGCCCCCGCAGCGGATCTGCTGGGTCCTCCGGGAAATGGAAGGATTGGGCTATGAGGAGATAGCGGAGATCGTCGACACGACCCCGACCGCCGTACGCGGGCGCATCCACCGCGCGCGTACCCATCTCGTGGAGGCGCTCGAACCATGGCGGTAGAACCGTCCGACGACCACGACCGGCTGCCCTGCGGCACCTCCGCCGACACGCTCCTGGACCACCTCCGGGCGGGCACCGTCACCGAACACGAGCGGACCTGCCCGCACTGCCGCGCCGCGACCGAGGAGTTCCGGCCCCTGCTGTCGGCCCTGGGCGCGGCACTGGACGACGACCACCGGATCACCGCCCCGCCCGGCCTGCTCGACGACGTCATGAGCGCGGTGCGCGCCGAGGGGCGCTCGCGTAGGACGCTGCGTCTGCCCGGCACCGGGCCGGGTGGAGCCCGGGGCGACACGCGCGTCCGGCACTCGGCGGTGTCCGCGATGCTGCGCGCCCGCGTGGACCGGGCCGGGGGGCTGGTCCTGGGCCGCTGCCGAATCGAGGAGACCCCGGAGGGGCTGGTCGTCACCGCCACCGCCCGGGTCGTGAGCGGAACCGTCATCCCCGAGGCCACCGCGCGGGCCCGCCGCGACATGGCCGCCTTCGTCGCGGACCGGCTCGGTCTGCGGGTGGCGCGGATCGACATCGACGTCACCGACGTCATCGACCTCCCCTGAGCGGCCCTCCGGGGACGGCGCCTGCCCGCATCCGGTCCTTGTAGGGTCGGGACCGGCGTCGCCACCTCCCCGCCACGGGCCGTCCCGGCCGGTCGGGACCGTACGGATCGAAGGGCACCACCATGACATCGGCACTCACCGGCGCATGGGAGCTGTTGGAGGCGGGGGACGTCTCGGCCGCCGTGGACTCCCTGCGCGACACCTCGGACGACCTGCCCCTCGGAGAGCTCGGCGCCTTCGTCGCGGCGGTCGCCAGGGCCCTGGACCTCGACGACCTCGCCACCACGGGCGAAGCCCTGCGGGCGGAACCCGACTCCGCCCAGGCCTGCTACGACTTCGGGTTCGAGTGCCTGGAGGTCGGGGCCCCGCACCTGGCGGTCCCCGCGCTGCGTGCGGCCCGTCTGCTCGCCCCGGCCGCCGCCCCCGCCCTGTGGGAGCTGGTCTCCGCGCTGGAGGACCAGGAGCGGCACGGCGACGCGGTCCGGGAGCTGCGCGCCTGGGAGGGCGACCTCCCGGACTGGCCCGGCGGCTACCTGCTCGCCTACAACGCGCTGTGCTCCGCGGACCCGGACACCGCGCGGGAGGTGCTCTCCGCCCTGTCCACGCCGGACGACGACGGCTGGGACCTGGCCCACGACCGGATCACGCGGATGGTGGAGCGCGCCGACGCCGCCCGTACCGCCAGCCCCCTGGACACCCGCGACCTGCGGGGGTGGCAGTTCGCCCTGACCGGCGCCCTCCTCGGCCAGGTCTCCCCCCACGGGTTCGACGAGGGCATGAACGGCAGGTTCGCCTACCTCGGCGACTCCTACGAGTCGTGCCGGACCGGGCTCCGCGACCTGGCCGCGGTGCTGGAGGCCACGGGGAGTCGCCCGGACGCGGTCATGCCTCTGCCGGACCGCTCCAGCCGCGTCCTCGGTCTGGCCGCCGCCCGGCTGCTGGACCTGCCCGTGGTCGCGGTGGACCCGGAGCGGTCCGACGCCCTGGTGGTGGCCTACGACCTGAACGACTCGGAGCCGGACCTTCTGCGCTCCCTGGTACCCCGCGCGCCCGGTCAGGTCCTGTTCGAGCACGCCTCCTGCTGGACCTCCCCGCCCGGCGCCACCGCCGACGTCGTCTCCGTGCTGCACCAGAGTGTGGTGCGGCCGTGGGGCGAGAGCCTCCGTGTGGTGGACGGCGAGGTGGAGCGCGGACCGGCCGACGAGTCTCCGGAGGAGGAGCTGGCCGAACGCGTCGTCGCGGCCGAGCCGGAGGCACGGGACGCCGCGCTGACGCCCTTCGCCGAGGCGGTCGCCGACCACTGGGCCCGGGGGCCGCGTCTGCCCGTGCTCACCTCCGGGCCGGTCCGCAGTTCCCGGTTCGCCTGACCCCCGGCGGACGACGAGGCCCCGAATCCGGGACGGGGGCGGACTTGTGGGTAAATGAGACCTATGGTTTCCCCCCGATCACACTTCGCAAGGAACTCCGTTCGCACTACGACCCTCACCCTCGGGGCGGCCTGCGCCCTGGCGGTAGGATCGGCGCTGCTGGCCGCGCCGGCGCACGCCGTACCGATCCCCGCCGTCTCGGCGTCCGCCGCGGACGCGGTGACCGCGGACCTGCGCAAAGGCGACTCCGGTGCCCAGGTGAGCGCCCTCCAGCAGCGCCTGTCCGACCTCGGTTACTGGATCGACGGCGTGGACGGCGAGTACGGGCCGCACACCGAACAGGCCGTGATCGCGCTTCAGAAGGCCGCCGGGATCGACCGTGACGGCCTCGTCGGCCCGGCCACCAGGACCGCCCTCGCCGAGGGCGAGGTACCGACCGCCACGAGCTCGGGCACCGCGGTGGAGATCGACCTCGAACGCCAGCTGCTGCTGGTGGTCGTCGGCGGCGAGGTCGAGAGCGTGATCCACACGTCCACCGGCTCCGGTCAGCCCTACGAGGGCTCCGACGGCTCCGAGCGGATCGCCACCACGCCGACCGGCGAGTACGCGGTCTTCCGTGACGTGGACGCCTGGGACCCGGGCCCCTACGGCGCGCTCTACCGGCCCAAGTACTTCAACGGCGGCATCGCCGTGCACGGTTACCCCAGCGTCCCCTCCCAGCCCGCCTCCAAGGGATGTGCCAGGGTGAGCCTGGCCGCCATGGACTGGCTCTGGGAGCAGGGCCACCTGGACGTGTACGCGACCGTGGTCGTGCGCTGACCGAAACCCGCCGCCCCCTCCCGCCCCGGCCCGTGTCAGTCGGTTCCTGACGGGTAGGAGGGGGCTCGTGCCCTTCCACATCGCCACCGCCCCCGGACGCCCCGACCACCCCAACGAGGACTTCGCCGCGGCGACCGCCACGGCCGCGGTCCTGCTCGACGGCGTCAGCGCGCCGGTCGGTCGGGACAACGGCTGTTCGCACGGGGTGTCCTGGCACACGCGCCGTGTGGGCGCGCTCCTCCTGGCCGGGCTGGACGCGGGCGCCGACCCGCGCGCGGCGCTGGCGGAGGCCATCACCACCGTGGCGTCGCTGCACGCCGGAACCTGCGACCTCGGGGTCCAGGAGACGCCCTCGGCGACGGTGGTGGCGGCACGGATCGGCGCGGACCGCCTGGAGTACCTGGTGTTGTCGGACTCCGTGCTGCTCACCGAGGCGGACGGCGGGGTCCGGGTGCTGGCGGACACCCGGCTGGACGACCTGCGTCCCCGGGTGGCTCCGGGAAGCGTCCACGCCTGGCGCAACGTCCCCGGCGGGTTCTGGACCGCGGGTTCCGACCCCCGTGCGGCCGAGGAGGCCGTGGTCGGGACGGTTCCGCCGGGCCCCTTCCTCGCGATGACCGACGGTGCGAGCCGCGCGGTGGAGGTGTTCGGCGACCTCGACTGGGAGGGCGCGTTCGCCCTGGTGCGGGAGCGGGGGCCGGGCGCTCTGGTGCGCCGGGTCAGGGAGCTGGAGTCGGACGATCCCGCGTGTCGGCGGTTCCCGCGCGGCAAGGTCCGGGACGACGCCACCGCCCTCTGGTGGTCCCCCTGACCCGTCCGGGGTTTCGGACAACCTAAATACCGGGTTTCGGTTGACCCTTTCAGAGAAAAAGAAAGATCGTTTTCCGGCGAAACCCGAGTGAACTGGGAGAAGAATGTTCCCGGCATTGCTGACGTTTACATTGGGGCTCCCGAGCACCGGGAATCCGTTTTCTGGGAGAACTTCCCAACAGAACGGCGCGCCACGAGTCCGCCACCTCGAAAAAGAGACGTACGCCTCCCAGGGACCCGGACACCAGGCGCTTTCGCGTTTCGTCTTCTTCGGGTAGATTCCCCTGCAACCGACCAGTCAGCGTTACCGCCACGACGCCACCGCCGTACGGTCGGGCCTCTCGAACCCCTCGTCCGTACTCGTGATCCACGGGTACTGGAGAGTCCTTTCCCTGACACAGGCAGTCACCCCGACCGCCGAAAAGGAGACCGTGTGAGCGTCCCGGGCCTCCTCGAACCGACCGGACCCAACCGCGCACCACACCGAACCCGCTGGCTGGATCGCGTCCCCTCTGAGGCCATGACCCTCCCCATCGAACCCGTCGAGAGCGTACGCCCCGACCCGGAGCGCCGCCCCAACCCCATGGACGCGCGGACCCCCGCGGAGTTCCTCCTCACCATGCGCCGCTACCTCTCCTGGGCGGGCGGCTGGTCGTACCTGGAGCTGGAGTACAAGTGCGGCGGCGTGGTCAGCGCCGCCAAGTTCCAGCGCGCGCTGGAGGGCACCGACCTGCCCGGGTACGTGTTCCTGATGGCCTTCGTCACCGCCTGCGTGGGCACCGACGAGGGCGAGCGTCTGCGCTGGGCCACCTCGTGGCACCGCCTGCGCCGCGCCGCCCGGGCCGAGGAGGACGCCCGCGCACGCGTTCCCCGCCAGGAGGAGCACGGCCACCGCTGACCCCGCCCCCCCGCGGGCCCCGGCCCGCGGGGACGAACCCCGGCCGCGGCCGGACCGGTTCGCGCGGCCGGGGCGCGGCCCGCCCCGGCCGGTGACCACCACGGCACGTCGGCGCATCCGCGCGTCCACAGCCCCCGGCGCGCTATACACACCACGTATACATCGTGTGTAGAGTCATTCCATGTCACTCGGCCAGACTTTCGTGGGGCTGCTGGAAACACGCCCCCAGCACGGATACGACCTCAAGCACGCCTACGACGCGCGCTTCGCCACCAAGCGCCCCCTGGCCTACGGCCAGGTGTACGCGACCCTCTCCCGGCTCCTCAAACACGGGTTCGTGGAGGTGGACTCCGTCGAGCCCGGCGCCGGACCCGAACGCAAGCGGTACACCGTGACCGAAGCCGGGATCACCGACATGGAACGGTGGCTCTCCCAGCCGGAGAGCCCCGAGCCCTACCTCCAGAGCACCCTGTACACCAAGGTCGTCCTGGCGCTGCTCACCGGCCGCCCGGCCGACGAGATCCTCGACGTCCAGCGCACCGAGCACCTGCGGCAGATGCGCGAACTCACCCGCCGCAAGACGCGTGGCGACCTCGCCGACCAGCTGATATGCGACCACGCCCTGTTCCATCTCGAAGCCGACCTGCGATGGCTGGAACTCACCGCGGCCCGGTTGCACGACCTCGCCGGGGAGGTACGCCAGCGATGACCCGGCCCACCCCCCGCCCCCACCCCGTCCGACCCGGCGAGAACCCCGGCGCGCCCCTGCTCGCGGGCACCGGTCTCCGCAAGTCCTTCGGCCTCACCCAGGCCCTGGAGGACGCCTCCCTGAGCCTGTACCCCGGCGAGATCGTCGCGGTCATGGGTCCCTCGGGCTCCGGCAAGTCCACCCTCCTCCACTGCCTGGCCGGCGTGGTCCGGCCCGACGCCGGCCGGATCGCCTACTGCGGACAGGACCTGGCCACCGCCAACGACACCCGGCTCAGCGCCCTGCGCCGTTCCGAGTTCGGCTTCCTGTTCCAGTTCGGCCAACTCGTCCCCGAACTCTCCTGCCTGGAGAACGTGGCGCTCCCCCTGCGGCTGGGCGGGCGGTCCCGCCGCCGCGCCGAGCGCACCGCCGCCAACTGGCTCGAACGCCTGGACGTGGCGGACCTCGCCCGCAAGACCCCCGGTGAGTGCTCCGGGGGTCAGGGCCAACGGGTCGCGGTGGCCCGGGCCCTCGTCACCGGACCCCGCGTGGTGTTCGCCGACGAACCCACCGGCGCCCTCGACTCCCTGAACGGGGAACGGGTGATCCGGATGCTCACCGACACCGCCCGGGAGACCGGGGCCGCCGTGGTCGTGGTGACGCACGAGCCGCGGGTGGCCGCCTACGCGGACCGCGAGGTCGTGTGCCGGGACGGGCGCACCCGGGACCTCGGAGGGCCGGTGTGAACCCGCGCGAACGCGCCCCCGGCGGACACAGGGCGAGGCGGGACCGCCCGTCCGCGCTCAACGAGTTCCGGCTGGGAGCCCGGCTCTCCCTGCGCGGCGGCCGCGACGTCGTGCTGCGCACCGTGCTGACGGCGATCGGGGTGGGCGTGGCCACGGCAGCCCTGCTCCTGGCCGCGTCCCTGCCGACCGTCATGGACAACCTGGCCCAGCGGGCCGCCGACCGCATGGACTACCAGACGGCCCCGTACCCCCAGCCCCCGGCCGCCGACGACACCCTGCTGGTCGGCCTGGCCGACACACAGTTCCAGGGACGCGAGATCCACGGTCGGGTCCTGCGCGCGGAGGGCGAGCACCCCCCGGTCCCGCCCGGGGTGACGGCGATCCCCGGTCCCGACGAGATCGTGCTCTCCCCCGCGCTGGCGGCCCTGCTCGACGAGCCGGAGGCCGAGCCCCTCCGGCTCGCGTTCGACCACACCGTGGTCGGGGAGATCGGTCCCGAGGGCCTCGAGGGCCCGCACGAACTGGCCTTCTACCTCGGCAGCGCCGAACTGGCCCCGGAGAACTCCGGGACGCGGATCACCGGGTTCGGAGGGGAACCGGGTGCCGTCCTGGAGGGGCCGGTCGTCCTCCTGCTCGGTGTGGTGGGCGTGGTCGTCATGCTCACCCCCGTGGTGGTCTTCCTGGGCGCGGCCGTGCGCTTCGGCGGTGAACAGCGTGACCGTCGCCTGGCCGCGCTGAGGCTCATGGGGGCCGACCGCCGGGCCGCCCGGCGCGTCGCCGCGGGAGAGACCCTCCCCGGGACCGTGCTCGGCCTCGCGCTCGGCGCGGGCGTCTTCTTCGCGGGGCGCCCGATCGCCGCGTCGGTACCGGTGGGCTCGGGCGTCTACGCCACCGACGTGGTCCCGCACCCCCTGCTCGGACCACTGGTGTTCGTCGGCGTGCCGCTGCTGGCCCTGTGGGTGGTGCTCGGTTCGCTGCGCGGCGTGGTGGTCGACCCGCTGGGCACCGTGCGCCGGGCCGAACGGCCGCGCCCCCGGCTGTGGTGGCGTCTGCTGCTGTTCGTGCTGGGCATCCTCCTCATCGTCCTGAGCATGGACCTCGGCCTGGCCGGGCGTCTCGGGCTGAACGGGGGCCAGTGGTTCCCGCTGGTCTCGATCGGGCTCCTGGCCGCGCTCTTCGGCACGACCGCCGTGCTGCCCTGGGTGGTGGACCGCCTCTTCGGACGTGCCTCGGGTGGCCCGCTCTCCCTCCAGCTGGCCCTGCGCCGCCTGGGAGCGGCCGGAGGCGGGCCCACGCGCGCGGTCAGCGGGATCGTGGTGACCGTCGCCGGTGCCATCGCCCTTCAGAGCCTGTTCGCGAACGCCTGGGCCGACGCGACGGTGGTGCGGGCGGAGAACCTCGCGCAGGCGTACGCGGACACCGAGTTCGGCGCGCCCGGGTTCCAGGTCCAGGCGAACCTGCGGATGCCCACGGACGACGACCCCGTCGAGGCGGTCTCCCGGGTTCCCGGAGTGGAGGAGACCCTGACCTTCGCCACGGTGTGGGGCCAGGACGGCGACGGTGCTCACCTGGTCGTACACGTGGCCGACTGCGCCGCCCTGTCGCGGATGGCCGACCTTTCGGAGTGCTCCCCCGGCGACGCCGCCAGCGGGCTGCCCGGGCTGGCCGCCGGTGACACTCTCATGGTCCAGCCCAAGGACGAGACGACGCGGACCGCGTGGACGGTACCCCGGCTCGCCTCCCTCCGGGACCCCCTGGTCGGCCCGCCCCTGTCCGAGTCCGGGTACACCGCGGGCACCACCGTTCTGGCCACTCCCGAGGCCGCGCCCGAGGCTGCGGGGATCGCGACCCGACGCACGCTGTGGATCAGGGTCGACCCGTCCGTCGCCGGGGTGGAGGAGGAGCTGAGGTTCACGCTCGCCGCCCTTGATCCGACCTCGCGCGTCGAGTTCCCCATGACCGTCGCCACCGCCCCCGCCATGGTCGACGTCCGCGACGCGCTCGTGGCGGGCGCCCTCGCCTGTCTGGCGGTCATCGCCGCCGGGCTGGTGGTGGGGACCGTCGAACAGGTCCGGGAACGCAGGAGGGTGCACGCGGTGCTCACCGCGTTCGGCGCCCGCCGCCGCACGCTGGTGGCCTCGGCGCTGTGGCAGACCGCGCTGCCCGTACTCCTGGGCATCGCCCTGGCCGCGGCGGCGGGGATCGCGCTCGGCGCCCTGGTCCAACGGGTGGCCGGGCTCCCCGTGGCCTTCGCCCCGGCGCACATCCTGGTCATCGTGGGCGCGGGTCTGGGGGTGGCGTTGCTGACCACCCTGGCGGCGGTGCCCGCGCTGCTGCGCACGATGCGCCCGGACGGGTTGCGTTCGGAGTGAACCGGGCGGGTCCCTGAACGGCGCGCCGTGCCCGGGTAGCAGCACACTCCCCTCGGGCAGATCGGCCAGACCTCCCAACGACTCC
>NZ_JBEYHA010000023.1:0-88791 GCF_040635075.1 Nocardiopsis sp. NPDC007018 | reverse complement strand
GCCGGCGGCAACAGCTACTTCACGGCGGGCGCCACGCGCATCACCCATGACGGCCTGGAGAGTCTCCTGGACCTCATCGACTGTCGTCCGCGACCGCCCCGACCTCACCGCCAGGTCAACGACTGACCGTGCTCACCCGTCCACCCCACCACCCGACCGTCCAACGCCAACGTGAAGTCGTTCTCCGCCACCGGCCGCGCCCCCTCCCACTCCGGAAAGACCCGCCACCCCTCATTCGACACCCAGTGCCCCGGCAACCCGCCCACCAACCGCTCCAACTCCCCACGCCCCTCCACCGACAGATACGCCGCCACCGCGCTGTGGAACACCACCAACGTCGCCCCCCGGGGCACCCGCTCCGCCACCCCGGGCAACACCTCCCGCAGATCCCCCACCACCATCTCCGGAGGATCGGCCGCCACCACCGACGCCGCCGCCCGCAACCGCTCCACCCGACCCGCGGCCCGCTCCCCCGGCCACACCAACGACTCCAGCCAGCGCACGTCCCCCTCATCGGCCGCGTCCAGCGGATTCAGGTCCACCCCCACCCGCCACACCACCTCGGGCACCCGGTCAGGCACCGGCACCGCCCCGGCCGTACGGCACTCCAACACCACCGGACTCCCCACCGCACCGAACGGCTCACCCCCGTCATAGGAGTAGCGGTACCGGTCCGGATACAGGCACAACCCCGCCGACGCCCCGATCTCCACCAACGCCAGCGGCCCCTCCAGGGCCGCCAGCACCGGCAGCAGCGTCGCGCACCGGCGCACCTCGTTCGTCTGGGTCATCCGCGCCATCACCACCGCCCGCACCCGCTCCCAGTGCTCCACCACCCAGTCCCGGAACGCCCCCCACTCACCCGTGGGCCCACCCAGGTACCGCACCGCCCCCAGCAGAAGGTTCGGCTGACGCTTGTTCCCCTCGGGCAGGGACAACACCAGGTCCTGCATCCGGGCGTCCCCGGCCACCCCCAACGCGAGCCGCTCGTACTGCGCCGATCCCCCGTTGGCGCAACTCCTCGCGAACCACCGGTACCGTTCCGCGACCCGAGCGCGCTCCCGCTCCACCGCCGACACCTCCACCACCGCACCCCTCCCTCACCGGCCAAACCGCGTTCCGCGCAACCTACTCCCCACCGCCACCACGCCCCGAAGGCACCCCCTACCTCAAGAACACCTCAAGACCCCCACAAGCCCCCACAGGTTGACCCCGCCCTCACTCGCCCGCCCCTACCCTGAACAACGAGACCAAGGACACGAACACATAACGAGAACTCTCACACGCCCGGGCCAGTCCCAGGCAGGAGACGACCACCCACACGAACGGACACCCGTGAGGCTCTCCACCCGCCACCACCTACGGCGCACCCACCACACCACCCCCGACACCTCACCCTTGCTCACCCTCCACGACGTGTCCCTCACCCACCCCACCGGAACCACCCTCCTGCACCACCTCGACCTCACCGTCCACCCCGGACAACACATCGCCCTGGTCGGCCTCACCCCCACCGCCGCCCACGCCCTCACCCAACTCCTCCACCACCACACCACCCCCACCACAGGACACGCCACCACCCACACCCCCCTCCACACCACCCACCCCAACGCCACCCTCGCCCAAACCATCACCGGCCACACTCACCCCAACCCCCACGACCCCCACCTCAACCACGCCCTCCACACCACCCACCTGGACCCCCGCCACCTGGCCACCCCCACCGCCGACCTCGACCCCGCCCTCACCCCCCACATCCACCACGCCCGCACCCTCTACGCCCACCGCACCGGAGCCCGACTCCTCCTGATCAACCAACCCACCACCCCCACACCCCGACCCACACCCACCACCGCACACCTCACCCTCACCAACCACCCCGCCCACGCCCGCACCGCCGACCGCATCCACCTCCTCCACCACGGACACACCACCGAAACCGGCACCCACCACCAACTCCTCCTGCGCGGCGGCGCCTACGCACGCCTGTACGCACACCAGAGCACCCCCGCCTAAACTGACCCCCGTGCCACCCATCACCAAGGAACTCACCGTCGGCCAAGTCGCCGACCGCGCCGGAGTCGCCGTCTCCGCCCTGCACTTCTACGAACGCCAGGGCCTCATCCACAGCCGCCGCACCACCGGCAACCAGCGCCGCTACCGCCGCGACACCCTGCGCCGCGTCTCCTTCATCCGCATCTCCCAACGCGTGGGCATCCCCCTGGCACGCATCCGCGAGGCCCTGGACCAACTCCCCGAGAACCGCACCCCCACCCGCACCGACTGGGCCGCCGTCTCCGCCCAGTGGCGCGAGGAACTCGACGCCCGCATCACCCAACTCATCCGCCTGCGCGACGACCTCACCGGATGCATCGGCTGCGGCTGCCTGTCCCTGGACACCTGCGTGCTCTCCAACCCCGACGACGAACTCGCCTCCACCGGCCCCGGCCCGCGCCGCCTCATGGTCGACACCTTCAAGGACGAGGACCCCACCTGAGCGCCCACCCACACCGGAACCGGGCCACACCCTGACCACACCCAAGCCCCCCGCACCGCCAGCACGGCCCCCGGTCCCGCGCCCGCCCCGCACACGACGAAGCGGCGGCGCCCCGACAGGACACCGCCGCCACACACAACACGTGCTAGAGGCCGGCAGCCTCGTCACGCCCCCGCCGGGCCAACTCGTCGGCGCGTTCGTTCCCCTCGTCCCCGCTGTGTCCGCGCACCCACTTCCACTCCACCTCATAGCGTGAGGCGACCTCGTCCAGACGCTGCCACAGGTCCACGTTCTTCACCGGCTTCTTGTCAGCCGTCTTCCAGCCGCGCTTCTTCCACCCGTGCACCCACGAGGTGATGCCGTTGCTGACGTAGGAGGAATCGGTGTGCAGCAGAACCGGCACGTCGCGCGTCAGGCTCTCCAACGCCCGGATGGCCGCCATCAGCTCCATCCGGTTGTTGGTGGTCTGCGCCTCGCTGCCGAACAGCTCGCGTTCGTGGGCCCCGTAGCGCAACCACACCCCCCAACCGCCCGGACCGGGGTTGCCGCTGCACGCCCCGTCGGTGTAGATGACCACGCGTTCCGTCGACCCCTGGTCGACCTCGTCCCCGTTGTGCATGCCGGGCAATCTACCGCCCCCACGGGTCACGAAAAGGCCACACCCCACATGACAAGAGCCACTTACAGTGCCAATCAGGACCAATGGAGCCCACAGGACAGCCACCACGGACGACCAACCCGACCAAAGGCGCCTCCACCCCCTCCCCGACCAACCACCCGTTCACCTGTAGGAGACCAACAGGTGAGGCCGATCGGTCAGACCGCGCTCCACCTGCACCACCCCGCCCCCAACCCACCACAACTCCGAGGCACGCGGCTGCCGAGCACGCAGCGGCGGACTCACCGGCGCAGCCTCACCCGTGGCCGCGTCCAACGCGTACAGCTGCCAGTCCCACCCCGGCCCAAGCATGTGACACTCACCAAAGGACCCGACCCCGTCCAACATCACCAACAGCCGCCCCTCACGCACCCCGACCACCGACACCCCCGGATCACCCAACGCCGTCTCCCAGACCAGCTCCCCGGTCTCCAGATCGTGCGCGCGCACCTCGTTCGAACAACTGGAGTGATCCGTACTCGAATAGAGAAGACCGTCGCGCACCACGAACGGCCTCGCCTCACCACCGCCCACGGGGAAGAGCCCGCTGACGACCAACTCGTTGCGCACGCGCCCGTCGTCGTCGAAAGCCAGCACGGGCTGACGCTCCCGCGCCTGACCCGCCTCCTCCTCGGGGTCATAGCCCCCGCTCCCGAACCCCCTCCTGTGCCCCAGATCGACCCGCACATGGATCGGCTCCGCCGCGACCAGCGACGTGGCCCCCACCGCGTCCACCTTCGGACCCGACCTGCCACGCTCGAACGCGAAGGCGCTGACATCCTCACCCGTCACCGGGGAGACCACGTGCACGGTGACGGACTCGTCCGCGCCACAGTCCCCCACCACCACGACCTCCCCCTCACCACGGTCCATGAAGTCCGCGGCCGGACAGGCGACCCCCTCAGCCCTCAGTGAGCCGCGCCGCCACGACTCCTCACCCGAGGCGGCGTCCAACCCCACGAGCTCACCCCCCGCGCGCACCAGGACCCGGTCACCGACGTGCGCGACACCCGAACCACGCGAGAACAGCAGCTCCGCCCGCGCCCCCTCAGCGTCGGCCAGCGGACCGGCCCGCCAGACCTCCTCGCCGCTGTCGAGGTCAACGAGCAGTGCCGTGTCGCAGGAGCGCACCTCCTCCTCACCCTCCACGTCGTCGGGCTCGGTCTCCCCCTCCACCAGGAACACACCGACCCCGCCACGGCTCTCCTGGGCCATCGCGCACACGGCCTCCGAAGGCTCCAACCGCCACCGCTCCGCGCCCTCGCCCACGTCCACGGCCGTGATCCCGTCCTCGGTCGCGTAGACCACCGCCGCATCGCTCGCCCACCCCCCGACGACCTCCCCCGGGAGCCCCTCGACCGACCACGCCGTGTTCCCCGCGACCTCGGGGTTGAGCAGGAGATGCCCCTCCCGGAAACCCTTGCCGACGAACAGGACCAGGGCGAGCACCAGCACCGCGCAGAGGGGAACGACCAGGCACCCCAGGAACCAGCGCTGGCAGCCGCCGCCCTCCGGAGCGGTATCGGGACGGGTCACGTGGGTCACTCCCTCACTCGGCCCCCGCCCCGGCGGCGAGGAGCGTCCTCTGGTGCGATGCCTCCCGGGCGCGGGTCGTTCACGGACGAGGCGACGACACCGGAAACGACCACGGCGCGCCCGTGCCGGACGGCCCCGGACACGACGACGGGGGTGTACCGGACCCACCCGGTACACCCCCGCGGCCGAGGACTACTCCGCCAACTCCTGCTCCAGCTCCCGAGCGCGCTCCTCGCGCCGGGCGAACACGTTGTCGGCCATCTCGTTCATCTTCTTCAGCACCCGCTTGCGCTCGCGCAGCGAGAGCCGGTCGACGTACAGCTTGCCGTAGGTGTGGTCGGTCTCGTGCTGGAGGCACCGGGCGAAGTACCCGCTCCCGCTGAGCACCACCTCGTTGCCGTCCCGGTCCAGCCCGCGCACCGTGGCGTGCTCGGCCCGCCCCAGGTCGGCGTGGGGGCCGGGGACCGAGAGGCACCCCTCGCTCTCCACCACCACGGCGTCGTCCAGGTCGCGCTCGTCCAGGACCGGGTTGATCACGTGGCCCACGTGCCGGACCCCGTCGTCGTCAGGGCAGTCGTAGACGAACAGCCGCAGGTCCACCCCGACCTGGTTGCCGGCCAACCCCACGCCCTCGGCGGCGTACATGGTCACGAACATGTCGTCGACCAGCCGCGCCAGCTCGGCGCCGCCCAGCATGGAGGCGGGGACGTCGGCGTTGACCCGGTGCAGGACCTCCTCGCCGGTGACCGTGATCCGTAGGACACGGCCCCGGGCGGCCTCGGGGGCCAGTGCGGGGTAGTCCGGTACCTCCCGGCCCTGGACGACGGTAACGGGCACGGGCATGGACTGCTCCGACATGGTCCTTCTCTCAGGGCGGGCTCAAGGGGAAACGGCGGACACGACGCCGCCAACCACGAAAAATAGCACGAGCCGACAGGTCACCCCGGCGCACGCCCCGTGGGCACCGCCCTAGCGGAACCACGCGTTGCCCTGGATGAGACACCGCGCCAGGTAGTCGCGCAGTGAGACCACCACGAGCCGCCTGCGGTCGCTCTCATGGTCCCACACCACGATTCCCGGACCGTAGTCCGTGTGGACGTAGGCGAACTGCGGCCCCATGTCGGAGTCGCCGAAGAAGATCATCTCGTCGAAGGGCGCGTACAGCTCCAGGTAGTCCGGCTCCCGGCGCATGGCCAGGTTGTCCTCCACCAGTCGGCGGGCGCTCCACACCACCGCGTCCCCGTAGTCGTTGGTCACCCCGTCGGTCTCCCTCAGCAGGGAGGCCAGCTCGAACGGCAGGGGCAGCATCAGGTGCTTCTCGACCTCGGCCAGGGTCACCTCGTCGGCCGGATCGCTCAGATCGGCCTCGGGATACATCTCCAGGATCAGTTCACGCCACACACCCACGATCATCACAGGTCGTGGCAAGACACGGGAAATCGTGGTCGGCGAGTTGCGCCGAAAATCCACCGAATCCCCACCCACATCCGTCACAGATCACCATCTACACCCCATATGCGCCCACCCACGGACCAGCAGGTCACACCCGCGCGCCGCCGGTCCGCATCATCTACCAACGCGCCACATGTCCCAAATGCCACAAAACGCCATGGATGTCACCGTGCGTGCACGCAACACCACCCAAAGCGCACAATGAAAGCCATGAAACACACCACACCACACCTCCTCGCCACCCTCGCCCTCACCGCGGCCACCCTCACCACCCCCACACCCGCACACGCCACCGACCACCCCGGCCAAGCCACCACCTACCCCGGCCACACCACCAGCCAATACGTCCCCCTCACCCACGCCACCACCCACCACGCCCACCAAGCCGGCTGCGCCCAAGCCAAAACCAACACCCCCGGCGTCCGCATCCTCTTCTTCGGCACCCAAGAAAAGGACAACCGACTCCGCGAACCCGGAACCAGCGCCGCCACCACCACACCCCGCACCCACACCGACAAAGCCCTCGAATACGCCCACCACTGGGCCCGCGGCTACACCGACTGCACCACCACCAACACCCCCACCCACCTCGCCCTCGGCATCAACAACAAAGACGACGGCGGCATCGACGGCACCACCGCCGGACGCCAATGGGCCACCCTCATCGACCAAGCCCGCACCACCACCACACCCCACGTCACCCTCACCGCCGCCATCGACGCCGAACCCTCCTGGTCCACCCCCACCTGGGCCCACGACTGGATCAACGCCTACACCAACGCCACCAACACCCCCCTCTACGCCGCCAACTCAGCCGACGGCTGCCCCACCACCGGCAACGGCACCTGCAACAACGGCTGGACCCTCAAAGACGTCCACCTCGCAGCCGGAGGAACCCACCCCACCGTCGCCACCATCCCCCAGATCTACCGAACCGACGCCATCCAAGCCCGCCAATGGGCCAACATCAGCCACTGGGGCCACACCAACACCAACGACCCCCTCCGCTTCGCCGCCGCCATGTCACAAAACACCGCCTGCGAACAACGCACCTGCAACAACACCGACAACACCCCCCAACAAGCCTGGACCCAACTCAAACAAGCCCTCGACACCCGCACCACCACCCGCGTCACCACCCTCGGCCCCGCCACCGACATGCGCTGGCCCTGACACCCACCCCACCAACAACCCCACCCACCACAAAGGCCCGGGTCCCACGACCCGGGCCACACCCACACCCACCACAAGGGGAGCCACCACCCCCGCCAACACCCACCCCGGCCCCCCAAAATAGAAAGGAAGGCCCAACACCCACCACCGGAGACACCACCATGGCCACCACCCAGCCCACACCCGGGCCCCTCACCACCCTGGCCTACACACTCCTCCTCGTCTCCCACAACACCGCAGCCTTCCTCCTCACCCCCCTCGTCCTCGCCTCCTCCCTCCTCACCCTCATCTGGATCGGCCTCCCCTTCACCATCCTCACCGCCACCACCCTGCGCACCATCGCCAACGCACAACGCACCACCCTCACCCACCTCAACCCCCACCAACCCGTCCCCGCCACCTACCGCCCCATGCCCCCCACCGGCGTCCACGCCCGCGTCCGCGTCATCCTCACCGACCCCACCACCTGGCGCGACATCCTCTGGCTCGCCTCAGCCCCCCTCCTCACCACCCTCGCCCTCCTCAGCTACGCCCTCTACGCCCACGCCCTCTACCAAACCCTCTACGCCCTCATCCTCTGGCGCCACACCACCGACCTCTACGGCTTCATCACCCCCCACACCCCCACCGAAGCCCTCATCGTCCTCATCCCCGCCACGCTCACCCTCCTCCTCGCCCACTTCCTCCACCCCCTCACCACACACGCCCACCACCAACTCGCCCGCACCATCCTCGCCCCCTCCGAAAAAGCCCGACTCACCGCACGCGTCGCCCACCTCGCCACCAGCCGCGCCGACACCATCGACACCCAAGCCGCCGAAATCCGCCGCATCGAACGCGACCTCCACGACGGAGCACAAGCCCGCCTCGTCGCCCTCGGCATGAACCTCGCCATGGCCGAACACATCATCGACACCCAACCCCACAACGCCAAACACCTCCTCGCCGAAGCACGCGACACCACCCGCCAAGCCCTCACCGAACTCCGCGACCTCGTCCGAGGCATCCACCCACCCGTCCTCGTCGAACGCGGACTCGACGGAGCCGTCCACGCCCTCGCCCTCACCCACCACCTCCCCATCACCGTCACCAGCAACCTCCACGGCCGCCCCGCCGACCCCGTCGAATCCGCCGCCTACTTCGCCATCGCCGAACTCCTCACCAACACCGCCAAACACGCCCACGCCACCCACGCCTGGGTCCACATCAACCACGGCCGCCAACGCCTCGTCATCACCGTCACCGACAACGGCCGAGGAGGAGCCCACCCCACCCCCGAAAGCGGCCTCTCCGGCATCGCCCGCCGCCTCGACTCCTTCGATGGCACCATGAACACCACCAGCCCCCACGGCGGCCCCACCATCGTCACCCTGGAGATCCCATGCGCGTTGTCATCGCCGAAGACCTTGCCCTCCTCCGCGACGGCCTGATCCGCCTCCTCGAAGCCCACACCTTCACCGTCGTCGCCGCCGTCGACAACGGCCCCGACCTCCACACCGCCCTCACCCACCACAAACCCGACGTCGCCGTCGTCGACGTCCGCCTACCCCCCACCTTCACCGACGAAGGCCTCCAAGCCGCCATCGCCGCCCGCACCCAGATCCCCGGCCTGCCCATCCTCGTCCTCTCCCAACACGTCGAACAGCTCTACGCCCGCGAACTCCTCTCCGACGACGCCGGAGGCGTCGGCTACCTCCTCAAGGACCGCGTCTTCGACATCAACCAGTTCATCGAGGCCATCCGCCGCGTCGCCGACGGCGGCACCGCCATGGACCCCGCCGTCATCTCCCAACTCCTCGCCCGCCAGGACCAGAGCGGCCCCCTCGCCCAACTCACCCCCCGCGAACGCGAGGTCCTCGCCGAAATGGCCGAAGGCCGCTCCAACTCCGCCATCGCCGGACGCCTCTACATCACCGAAAAAGCCATCAGCAAGCACATCAACAACATCTTCACCAAGCTCGACCTCCCACCCTCCTCCGACGACAGCCGACGCGTCCTCGCCGTCCTCGCCTACCTCAACGGCCAATAGAAAAGCCGCGGCCCCCACCGGGACCGCGGCTCACACACCACACCTCAACCACTACTCACGACGCACCCGGTACAACCCGTCGATCTCCTCCGAGAACGCACGCAGCACCGCCTCCCGCCGCAACTCACCCGACGGACGCACCAACCCCGACTGCACCGTGAACTCCTCCGCCAACACGTGGAACGACCGCACCGCCAAATGCCGCGGAACACTCCGGTTGGCCTCATACACCAACCCCTGCACCTCACGCAGCAGATCACGATCCCCCGCGATCTCCTCCGGCGCCATCGACAACGGCCGACCGTTCACCAAACGCCAGTACTCCAACTGATCACGCACCAACGTGACCAGCGCACTCGCGAACGGACGCCCCTCCACGATCACCAACACCTGACTGATCAACGGATGCGCCCGCAACCGCGCCTCGAAACCCGCCACCACCTCGGCGTCCCGCGACCCCTCACCCACAGCCGCGAACTCGCCCGTACCCGACACACCCACCGGACCCGCCGCCACCGCAGGAGCCACCTCCAACTCCCGCGTCGGCTCCTCCACCACGGGCAACGACGCCGTCGCCACCACCGGCGACTCCGCCTCCGGCTCCGCCGAGGGCTCGGTCACCACCTCCAGCACCCGCGCCCGACGCACGAACCGCCCCGGAACCTCCGCCACCGACGCCTGCGGACGCGAGCGCCCCGACACCCGGACGAACCCCTCGTCGTCCTCCTCGGCCAACACCCCCGTGGCCAGCCAACCCTCACGGAACGCCGCCCGCGTCCCCTCACCATCGGCCCAGTACCCCAGGAACACCGGACCGCCCCGCACGAACAACTCACCCTCGGGCGACACCCACACCTCGCGGCCCGGCAACGGCCGACCCACCGTGCCCGCCACCCGCTCACCCGGAGCGTTCGCCACGAACACACCCGCCGTCTCCGGCGAACCGAACACCTGCATCACCGGCACACCCACACCGTTGAAGTAGCTGTCCAACCGCTCCGACAACCCGCCGCCCCAGCACACCGCCAGATGCACCCGGCCACCCAGCAGGTCCCGGATCTTCGAGAACGACCAGTCGTACATCGACCGCGACAACCGCCGCCAGGCACCCTTCTTCGGCGACTGGTCGAACGACACCGCCGCGTCCATCGCCGCGTTGAACGTCCCCACCGAGTCCCAGTCCGTGGAGTGCGCCGAAGCCCGCTCCGAACCGTGCACCCGCTCGAACAGGTCCGGACGGCACACCAGCACCGTCGGCCGGAACCGGTCCAGCTCACGCCGCAACCGTCCCGGAGCCACCAACCCCACCCGGACCCGGCCCACCACGCACGCCACCAGGGACGCCAGCCCCGACATCTCCGACAACGGCAGATCCAGCACCGCGCTCGCCCGCCCCGGAGCCAGCTCCGACAACCGCGGCCACATGCGGTCCACCAGGTCGGCCGCCGCCGTCAGCAACGCCCCGTGCGAGAGCACCACGCCCCGCATCCGCCGCGAGACCGTACTCATCGGGTACAGCACCACCGCAGGATCGTCGGCCACCACCTCGTCACGCCGGAACCGCACCGCCGTGGCGTCCATGTACGTCCCCAGACCCGCCACCACCGGCAGGCCCTCCTCATAGCGCCACACCCGGCCCAGGTCGGGCAGCTCACGCTGCAACGCCACCGCCGCACGGTACTGGCGCTCGCCCTCCACCACCACGGCGGCCGGACGCGTCTCACGCGCCACGTGCGCCATCCGCTCCTCCGACACCGCCTTCGGCAACGGCACCAGCACCGCCCGAACCGACCACACGGCGAACGCGAAACGCACCCAGTCGTAGTTGGAGTCGGCCACCAGCAGAACCCGGTCCCCCTCGGCGATACCCGCCGCGACCAACCCCTTCGCCAGGGCCGTCACGTCCGTGGCGAACTCACCCGCCGTCCGACGCTCCCAGTCCCACCCCTCCAACACGGAGAACACGTGCGCGTGCGCGTCAGTCGTCGCCACCTGGTAGACCAGGTCACTCAACCCGGAGAACTCTCGAGCCAACGAACCGGGGGCCTCGCCCATACCCACTCATCCTCTGTCGCGTCAGTAGGCGGGCCCGACACGATCCCCACCCGCCTCAGTCGGGGAATTGTGCCCTACTGTGCCCATTTCCCCACCGAACGGCAACCTCGACGTCCGGGGACACACCCACCAAGACCTGGGCTCATCGGACCTTCGTGCGGGCCGCCCACACGAACGACAGCAACGACAACACCGCCACCGACGCCATCACGACCACCATGCTCACCAACGAGGCCTCGCCAGAAGGCGTCATCCCCGCCATCGCCGCGATCGCCCCGCCAAGAGCGAACTGCATCGAACCCATCAACGCCGAGGCCGTCCCCGCCACCGCCACCGGCTGCCCGTCCAGGGCCGTCACCGTCGCGTTCGGCATGATGAAACCGACGCTGAACATCATCAGCGCCAACAGCCCCGACACCATCCACAGCTCGGCCGCACCGGTCAACGCCAACACCAGCAGCGTCAGCACCGCGCCCAATGCCAGCAGCAGCCCCAGCAACAACCGCCGGGCCGTGTCCACACGACCCACCAGCAGACCGTTGCCCTGCGTCCCCGCCATCGACGCCAGCGCGTTCACCGCGAACAACCACCCGTAGGTCTGCGGCGAGATCCCGAACTCGTTCTGCGACACGAACGAGAACGCCGACACATAGGTGAACAGCATGCCGAAGCTCAACCCCAGCGTCAGCACCGGGCTCACGAACCTCGGGTTACGCACCAGCCCCCACACCGTGGCGGCCAGTTGACGCGGCCCCTGCGACTGACGGGCCTGCGCCGGCAGGCTCTCCGGCAGCCACAGCAGCACCAGGACGAAACTCAGCGCCGACATCCCGGCCAGCGCCCAAAAGCTCAGCTGCCACGGACCCACCAGCAAAAGCTGGGCGCCCACCAGCGGAGCCAGCAACGGCGCGAGCATCATCACCAGCGCCAACCGCGAGAAGAACCGCACCGCGTCGTCGCCCTGGAACATGTCGCGTACCACCGCACGGGCCACGACCGCACCGGCCGCACCCGCCACCCCCTGGAGGAAGCGCAACGCGACGAACACCGACACGTTGGGCACGAACACGCACAGCACCGACGTCACCGTGAACAGCGCGACACCCACGAGCAGCGGACCCCGCCGACCCCAGGCGTCGCTCATCGGACCGATGACCAGCTGCCCCACGGCCATCCCGATCATGATGGCGGTGAGGGTCAGACCGATCTGCCCTTCGGTGGCCCCCAGCTCACGGGTGATCTGCGGGAAGGCGGGCAGATACATGTCCGTCGCCAGCGGGCCGGTGGCCGTGAGGACTCCCAGGACCAGGACCAGCAGCGCGATCGAGCGTCGGGACCGCGTCGGTTGGGGGCGGTCTCCCTGTGCGGGGGCGGTGGAGGGGGACGGTGGGGACTGCAAGGGCACTCCAGTTCTCGGACGGGCCGACCCGGACGACGGCACGCCGGAGGACCGGCACCGCGACGGATCGGGGGTGGTGGGGAGCGTCCACAGGTATGGACCACTCCATACCAACACCGAAGGGGAGGATTTCGCTCCCCACCCAACCACCCCTGTGCCTGTGATGTCCCTTACGCCGGGGCCACGTTCCCCTGCGCTCCGGCCCTTCGCGCGGTCACCGCACCAACCGGTCGAGCAGCCGCTCCACCTCGGCCTCGGGGTCCCGCGTCAGACCACCGTGGATCGGCCCGGGCTGCACGATGGTGCTCCGGGGAGCGGTCAGCCACCGGAACCTCTGCCCCGGACGCTCACGACCGGCCATCCCGGCCTCCGCCCCGCCCCGGCACATCAGTTCCACGGCCGCCAGGGCCCGGCGCACGCCGTCGACGTCCGTTCCGGCGTGCACGGCCAGCAGACGGGCCTCGTCCAGGTCCGAGCGCGCGGCGAGGAAGGCCCGCTCCTGGGAGTACACGATCACCCCGGCGTTGACGCACTCACCGCGCTCCAGGCAGGGAACCACCCGCAGGAGCGCGTACTCGAACACCGCACGCTCACGTTCCACACCCACCTGTCCGGTGGTCACCGTGGTGTACCGCTCGCTCACGAGGACACCTCCGGAAGCCAGGAACGGTCGGCCACCCGGGCCGTCAGGTGCCTCACGTACGCCTCCCGCACTTCGTCCGCCGAGACGAACCCGGGTTCGTCCTCCAGCCACACGTCCGGCACCATCCCGACCACCCCGCGCAGGAGGTCCTCGTCCACGAGCGGGGCCAGAGCCGCGTCGGCTGCGGCCAGGTCGGGGGCGGCTCCCGACAGCACGTGGTCGGAGGCGTCGTAGGCGCGGGCGACGAAGCGGTCGGCGTGGGACCAGCTGTGGTGGAAGATCAGCGTCGCCCCGTGGTCGATCAGGTAGGGGCGGCCGTGCCACACGAGCATGTTCGGGTTGCGCCAGGAGCGGTCCACGTTTCCGGTGAGGGCGTCGAACCACAGCACACGGCCGGCGAACTCCGGGTCGGTCTCGAAGGTCAGCGGGTCGAACCCGAGGGAGCCGGGCAGGAAGTCCATGCCCAGGTTCGGCCCGCCGCTGGCCTTGAGTAGTTCCTGGACCTCGGGGTCGGGTTCGCCGCGGGCGATGACCGCGTCGAACTCCACCTCCGCGAGTTCCGGGACCGGCAGCCCCAGGGCCCGGCCCAGTTCCCCGGTGACGACCTCGGCCACCAGGGTCTTGCGGCCCTGACCGGCACCGACGAACTTGACGACGTACATTCCCAGGTCGTCGGCCTCGACCAACCCCGGGAGCGAACCTCCTTCGCGCAGCGGCAGTACGTACCGCGTCGCGATCACCTTTTTCAGCACGGTGGCCAGCATAGGCACCCGCCCCGGTGGTCGCGTCCGCCCCGGTGGCCAGGGCCGGACGAGTCGGGGGCCGCTGAGCCGCACGCAGCCGAGGGGCCCCGACCACCCCTCCCCGGTGTCGGGCGGACCCCTGACAGCACTCCTAAACAGGGCTGAACACGTTCTAGATACCGGCCTCGCCCGCCGCGACACGCCGAACCGATCCGGGAGGAGGAGTTGGGAGGCGGGCGGCGTAGCCGCGCGAATGTGTTGTTGTCGGTGTGGTTCGACAGAACCGCCGCGCCACCTTTACGACGTAGATTTACTTAGGCGGAACAGGTTCCCCCATGGCAACCTCCCGGCCGATCCGCGACACCTTCCCTGCGGCCACGCCCCCCGCACGGCACGGAGGGCGGTGGGCCACGGCCCACCGCCCTCCCCCGCACCCCGAGGCCCCGCTCTCGGGGTGCGCTCCCCCGCCGCGGCTACAGGTTGTCCTCGGGGGCCTCTCCCCACTCCCCCTCGCCCTCGCTCCCCGGGGTCGGGGCCGTCGGCACCGGGCTGGCCGGTTCCCCCTCCCCCTCCTGCGGGGTCGGCTCGGACTCGGCCTCCTCCTGCTCGGACTGCTCCGCCTCGGGCTGGCCCGACGTCGGCATCTCCGGGGGCGGGAAGGTCATCATCCACAGGTAGAGCGCGAACACCAACAACAACAGCAGGAGCAGCAGGGCGCCCAGAGCGCCGATCAGCCACCAGTTGGCCTCGCCCCTGGCCACGGGGGTGTCGCGGTGACCGGCCCAGGGCGCCCAGCGCACCGCCGAACCGCCCCGCTCCCCCGCCCAGTGCGGCATCACCACCGGCCCCCACGGCACCAGAGGCCCGCCGCGCCCGGCCTCCTCCAGGAACCGGCCCGCTCCGGGAGCACCCTCCTCGTAGGGGACCGCCACCCACAGAGCCGACCTCCCGCTCGTACGGGCGGCGGCCACCCCCTCGCCCTCGCGCACCGCGCGCGCGAACCGCTCCCGCGTGGGTTCGTCGATCCCCGCCGCGTCGTTGAGCATCGCCACACTCGCCCGTTCCCCGGCGGAGTCGCGTCCCAGGTACACCACGCCCAGACGCGACTCGTGCAGGCGGCCCAACAGCCGGTAACCGCCGAGCTGACGTGGATCGACGTCGTTCAGGCCCCTCGTGGGCGCCGTCATGGCTCTTCCCCTCTCCGACACTCCGCGGCCGGCCACCCGTCCGCGCCACGGCCCGTTCCCGTCCCAGTCTCGCGTCGTCTACCGGCCCAAGAGCACCTCAACGGGTAGTGTCGCCACAGGTGATCCACAACCTACTCCTTACGGGCGTCCACGCACGGGGACGCCGCGTCCGGGAAGGACGGGACATGGCACAGACCCCACCCGGGAACGGCCCCGCCGCCGCGCCGGGACCGGAGAGCGCTCCGGGCGAGCCGACCCGGCTTCTGCGCGCCGCGCTGCACGAGGTGTCCACGGTGATCGTGGGCCAGGAGGGCATGGTGGAACGCTCCCTCATCGCCCTGGTCGCGCAGGGGCACTGCCTGATCGAGGGCGTGCCCGGCATCGCCAAGACCCTGGCCGTGTCCACCCTGGCCAAGGTGACCGGCGGGTCGTTCTCCCGTATCCAGTTCACCCCGGACCTGGTGCCCTCCGACATCGTGGGCACGCGCATCTACCACCCCTCCACCGAGAGGTTCGACGTCGAGCTGGGGCCGGTCTTCGCCAACTTCGTGCTCGCCGACGAGATCAACCGCGCCCCCGCCAAGGTGCAGTCGGCGCTGCTGGAGGTCATGGCCGAGCGCCAGGTCTCGATCGGTGGCACCACCCACCCCCTGCCCGCGCCCTTCATCGTCATCGCCACCCAGAACCCGGTGGAGTCCGAGGGGGTGTACCCGCTGCCCGAAGCGCAGCGGGACCGCTTCCTCATGAAGGTCAACGTCCACCACCCCAAGGCGCACGAGGAGATGGAGATCCTGCGCCGGATGAGCTCGGCCCCGCCCACCGCCCACCAGGTCCTGGACCCGGTCACGTTGGGCGAGCTCCAGGCCGACGCCGAGCGGGTCCATGTGCACCAGCTCATCGCCGACTACGTCGTACGCCTGGTCATGGCCACCCGGGAGCCGGAGAACCACCAGATGCCCGACCTGCGCGAGGCCCTGGAGGTGGGCGCCAGCCCCCGTGCCACCCTGGGCCTGGTCGCCGCCGCGCGGGCGCTGGCCCTGCTTCGGGGGCGCGACTACGTCCTGCCCGACGACGTACGGGTCCTGGCGCACGACGTCATCGCCCACCGCCTGGTCCTGACCTTCGACGCGCTGGCCGACGGGGTCACCCCCGCCCAGGTGGTCGACCGCATCCTGTCCACCGTGCCCGCCCCCAGGGTCATCTGGGACGAGCCGCCCTCGGGTGAGACCGCCTCCTTCGCGGCGCGGACGTGATCGCGTGAACACGCGCTCCATCGGTACCGATCCCCGGCTGCGCGCCGCGCTGCGCCGGCTGGACCTGCGTATCGTGCAGCGTCTGGACGGGCTGCTGCACGGCGAACACCTGGGCCTGCGGCTGGGGCCGGGCTCGGAGGCGGCCGAGGCCAGGCTGTACATGCCGGGCGAGGACGACGTGCGCCACATGGACTGGGCGGTGACCGCGCGCACCGACACCCCCCACGTGCGCGACGTGGTCGCCGACCGCGAGCTGGAGAGCTGGACCCTGTTGGACCTGTCGCCGAGCATGCACTTCGGTACGGGGATGCGGTCCAAGCGGGAGGTCGCGGTGGGCGCCCTGGTGGCGACCAACCTGCTCACGCAGCGGGTCGGCGACCGGTTCGGGGCGCACTTCCTGCACCAGGGGCAGGTGCGGCGCTGGCCCGCGCGGTCGGGCAAGGAGGCCCTGCTGTCGCTGCTGGCGACGGTCGCGGCCGCCCCGGAGGGGGACGTGTTCGCCCCGGGAACCGACCGCGCCACCCTGGCGGACGCCGTGTCCGACCTGGTGCGCACCCGGCGCCGACGCGGTCTGCGGGTGGTGGTCTCCGACTTCCTGGACACACCGGCCTTCGGCGGGGAGGTGCCGTGGGAGCGGCCCCTGCGTCAGCTGGGTTCCCGCCACCAGGTCCTGGTGGTGGAGGTGGTGGACCCCCGCGAGCTGGAGGTGCCGGAGGTGGGTGACGTGCCCCTGCGTGATCCGGCCACCGGGCGGGTACGTGACGTGCGTCTGACCCGTGCGGTCCGTGAACGGTACCGTCGGGCGGCCGCGTCGCAAAGGGCCGCCGTGCGGGGGGCGCTGCGCCGGTGCGGGGTGCACCACCTGGTGCTGCGCACGGACCGGGACTGGGTCCTGGACACCGCCCGGTTCGTGATCGACCAGCGCCGGACCGCGCACCGGCTGGCCCGGCGCACACCGGTGGTTCCGCGGTGAGCGGTCGTGGCGGACTCCACGCCGGGGGCGCCGGAGCGGGCGCGGGAGGGTCCCGCGCCGGTACGGGCAGGGGGGACGTGGAGCGGTCATGACCTTTCTCGAACCGCAGCGGCTGTGGTGGCTGCTGGTCCTGGTGCTGCTCGTGGGCGCCTACGTGTTCGCCCAGCGACAGCGCCGCGAGTACACGGTGCGCTTCACCAACCTGGAACTGTTGGACCAGGTGGCGCCGCACCGGCCGGACGTGCGCCGACACGTGCCCGCCGTGCTCTTCACGTTGGTGTTGGGGGTGTTGATCGCGGCGATGGCGGTGCCCGCGATGCCGGTGGAGGCCCCCCGGGAGCGGGCGACGATCATGGTGGCGGTGGACGTTTCGCTGTCGATGGCCGCGAACGACATCGAGCCGGACCGGCTGAGCGCGGCCAAGGAGTCGGCCCAGGGGTTCGTGGAGACGCTGCCGGACCGGTTCAACGTGGGGCTGGTGTCGTTCTCCTCGACGGCGACGGTGGTGACGGCGCCCACGCAGGACCACGCGGCGGTCACGAGTTCGATCGAGGGCCTGCGGTTGGGTCCGGGGACGGCGATCGGTGAGGGGGTGTTCGCCTCGTTGGAGGCGATCCGCACCTTCGACGAGGACGCGGAGGAGGACCCGCCGCCCGCGGCGATCGTGCTGTTGTCGGACGGGGAGAACACCAGTGGGCGGGACATCCTCCAGGCGTCGTCCGAGGCGGCCGAGGAGGAGGTCCCGGTGTCGACGATCGCCTTCGGCAGCGGTGCGGCGATGATCGAGATCGACGGCTACCAGGTGCCCGCCGACATCGACAAGGAGGCCCTGGAGGGGCTGGCGCAGGACACCGGGGGGCACTTCTACGAGGCCGAGAGCGAGACGGAGCTGAACGAGGTGTACGAGGACATCGGGTCCTCGCTGGGTACGGAGACGGTGCATGAGGAGATCGTCACTCGGTTCGTGATGGTCGCCATCGTGCTGGCGATGGCGACGGCATTGACCTCGCTGCTGTGGTTCCAACGTCTTCCCTGACCGGAGGCGCTCCAATCGCACATGCGAGTGATGTTGGTCACATCCCTTTAGGTGGGGTTTGCACCTTTTCCTCTTCGGCAACGGGTTAGCGTTGGCATGTTTTGTCATGCCCACCCACTTCGAGGAACGATGCCGAACACACCCGCTCTCCCGGCCGCGATCTGTTTCGACCTGGATGACACACTCATCGACGACGTCGCCGCCTCGTCCGTGGGTCTGCGCACGGTCATGGAACGACTCGGCCACCCGGACTTCGGTTCGGCCCGCGCCCTGTGGGACACCCAGACCGAGATCTCCTTCGGCGCCTACCTGCGCGGTGAACTCACCCTGGACGAGCAGCGCCGCGAGCGCGTCCGGGCCCTGGCCCTCCAGGCGGGCCACTCCGACCTCGCCGACCAGCACTGCGACGAGCTCTACCGCATGTACCTGGACGCCCACCGCAGCGCCTGGCAGGTCTACCCCGACACCTTCCCGGTCCTGAGCGCCCTCTCCTCGGCCGGGTACCGCCTGGCCGTGCTCACCAACGGCATGGAGTCCCTCCAGCACGCCAAGCTCCAGGCCCTGGAACTGACCCCGTACTTCCACGCCGTGGTCTGCGCCGACTCCGTGGGCGCGGGCAAGCCCGATCCCCGCATCTTCCACGCGACCGCCCAACGCCTGGGCGTGGAGCCCGGCGCCTGCTGGCACGTGGGAGACCAGATCCAGTCCGACGCCGTCGGAGCGATCGCCTCCGGCATGCGGCCCGTGATCGTGGACCGCCAGGCCCGTAAGCCCGTCGAGGGCGTCACCACCCTCCCCGACCTCGACGGCCTCCTGCGCATGGTGGGGCTTCCCAGCAGCGTGGCCGCGACGGGCCTGCTGTGACCTCCATCGACGACTGGATGGCCCGCAGGGTCACCGTCCACCTCATCACCTCAGGACCGGCCGGACCGGTCCTGAAGGGTGCGCGCGTGCTCTTCGGCCAGGACCCCCAGGACGTGGCCCGGGGCCTGGGCGGCCTGCCCGAGGACGTCCCGCTGGTGGCCCTCGACGTGCTCACCGAGACCGTGAGCCTGCCGCGCGGGCGCGCCCTGCACGTGGACCGGATCGTGTTCGCGGAGCCCCAGCTGGTCGCGGCCTGGCCCTCGGTCGTTCCCACGGAGGGGCTCACGCCCCCGGCCCCCGCGCTGGCCGCCGAGGAGGAGCCCGCCCCAGAGGGCTCCCGCCCGCGGTTGCGCCGCTTCGCCTCCTACGGGATCGTCACCGACCCGGCCGGGCGCGTCCTGCTCAGCCTGATCGCCGACGGCTACCCTGCCGCCGGCACCTGGCACCTGCCGGGCGGCGGTGTGGACACCGGTGAGGACGTGCGCGCCGCACTGCGCCGCGAGGTGCTGGAGGAGTCCGGCCAGGCCGCCGTGGTCGGCGAGCTGATCACCGTGGCCAGCCACCGCCGGGCGCAGAGCACCGGAACCGACGTCTACGCGGTCTGGGTGTTCTCCCACGTACACGTGGCCGAGCCCACCACGCCCCGGGTGGTCGAGGTGGCGGGCTCCACGGCCGACTGCGCCTGGTTCACCCCGGCCGAGCTGACGGAGCTGTCGCTGTCCACGACCGCGCGACGCGGTCTGGAGTTCCTGGTGCGGCACCGGCGCCGCGGCTGAGCCGACCGGTACGCTCCGAGCGGGCCGGGCCGGTGTCGGGCCCGGCGCCCGGCGTCCCCTGCTCGCGGGGCCCCTCCTCGCGGAACCCCGCTAGACGAGGACGTGGCGGCGCAGCCACCACAGACCGGCGCCCACGCCCAAAACGACCACCCCGACACCGACCACGGGCAGGGGCAGGCTGGTCGCCAGGACCACGCACCCGACCAGCCCGCCGACCGGGGCGATCAGCGGCGGCCGGTTCTCGTCGGGGCCCAGCCGCAGTGCCGAGGCGTTGGTGATGGCGTAGTAGACGAGCACGCCGAAGGCGGAGAAGGCGATGGCGCCCCGCAGGTCGGCGACCAGCACCAGGGCGATCACCACGACGGCCACCACCGCCTCCGCCCGGTGCGGGACCCCGTGGCGCTCGCTCATCGCGGCCAGCGGCCGCGGCAGGTGCCCGTCCGAGGCCATCGCGGCGGTGGTGTGCGAGATCCCCATCAGCAGCGGGAGCAGGGCGCCGAGGCTGGCCACGGCCGCACCGGCCACCACGAACGGCACGAGCATCGGGAACCCGGCGACCTGGACGGCGTCGGCCATCGGCGCCTGGCTGTTGGTGAGCTTCTCCCGGCCCAGCACGATGAGCAGGCCGGTACCGATCAGCAGGTACAGGACCAGCACCGTGCCCAGGGAGAGCGTGATGGCCCGGGGGATGGTGGTTCCGGGGTCGCGGACCTGACCGCCGAGTGTGGCGATGCGGGCGTACCCGGCGAAGGCGAAGAAGATCATCCCCGCCGCGCCCAGGACGCCGAAGGAGCCCGGCCAGGGCCCCAGCCCGTCCACCTGCGCGACCGCGGCCAGGCGCCCGCTCATGAGCATGGCGACGAACACCGCGACCAGGACGGCCAGCACCAGCAGGAGCAGCACCTTGATCACCAGGGTGGAGCGGCGCACCCCCCGGTAGTTCACGGCCGCCAGGACGACCACGGCGGCCACCGCGACCGGCTTCTGCCACTCGGGCAGCGTGTAGGCGGCGAAGGTCATCGCCATGGCGGCGCAGGAGGCGATCTTGCCGACCACGAACGACCAGCCCGCCAGGTAGCCCCACAGGTCGCCCAGGCGTTCGCGCCCGTAGACGTAGGTCCCGCCGTTCTCGGGGTGGCGGGCGGCCAGGCGCGCCGAGGAGACCGCGTTGCAGTAGGCGACCAGTCCGGCGATGAGGACGGCGACGGGCAGCCAGGCTCCGGCGCCCAGAGCGGCGGGGGCGAAGACCGTGAAGACACCGGCGCCGAGCATCGCCGCGGCGCCGATGGCGGCCGCGTCGACGGTTCCCAGCGTCCGGGCGGGTCTGGCCTGCGGTCCGGAAGAGGTGGCCAACGGGGTCTCCTTGGGTGGGTGTCTCCGGTCGTCGACCGGCGGGCGCGCCTGGCCCCCTCCTGGTCCGCGGGAGTGCGCGGCCGGTGCCGGCGGACCACGGAGGGCGGGACGAGGGGCGTGCCCGACTTCCGAGTGTGCCCGATACCGGTGACCGAAGGGCGCGAACCCCCGGTCCGGGGCGGCCGGTTCCGGACCCGCCGGAGAGCGCCCCCGCCTCGGCGCGGGCACGGGCAGGGGCCCCCGGTCTCGCTCGGGGACCCCTGCCACCGCGCGGTTTCCGCTCGCTCGGCGGGACCGTGGTCAGATCGAACGCCAGGGCGTCCCCGTGTTGTCGTTGATGTCCTCGGCCGCTACCTGGCGCAGTTGACGTGAGAGGTCTGACAGTGCTCTGGAGACGGCCAGTTCCTCGCCGATCTCCGGTACGTCCAGGTCGGTCGGGTGTTTGCGGGCCATCCCGTGGCCGCGCAGGGCCGTGCCGTCGTCCGCGACCAGTCCGACCTCCGCCCAGGTACGGGCGGCGTCGCCCTCGCTCTCCTCGGCGACGAGCACGTCGACGTTCCACCGTTTCATCGTCTGCATGGCATCCGCTCCCTCTCCGCCCGGTCGCGGTCCGGGCTGCCGTTCGATGTGCGCGTCGGGTCCCGGGTGCACCAGAGCCTCGTGCCCCGGTTCGGTACCGTTCCAGTGCACCTGGTAGGGCGGCGACCCCTCCGCACCCCGGACCCGGGTGACCACCCCCGTGCGCCGGTGGGTGTCGGCCTTCGGGCTCTCGACGACCAGTCGGTCTCCTACCTCTGCTCGCATGGGTTCCCCCACAAACCTCGCTTGTCTCCATCTTCGGCGCTGAATCGGCTCCCGGAGGAGGGTTGGCCCATTCGTTCCCGGTGGTATGCGAGGTTTTTGCCGTCCCTTCACCGGTCCCGTGCCTGGTAGCGTCACGGCGTGGCCCAGCACTACTTCGACTCCGATCCGGGCGCCCCCAGTCGGCCCTCCTCCGCCGACCTGGTCCTGCCCGACCTCCACCTGCGCCTGCGCACCGACCGCGGGGTGTTCTCGCCCGACAGGGTGGACCTGGGTACCCGGGTCCTGCTGGAGACCGTTCCGCCCCCGCCCTCGGAGGGGCGCCTGCTCGACCTGGGCTGCGGGTACGGCCCCGTCTCCCTCACCCTTGCCTCGCGCGCCCCGGGGGCGCACGTGCTGGGGGTGGACGTCAACGCGCGGGCGGTGGGCCTGGCCCGGCGCAACGCCGACGACCACGGCCTGGGCAACGCCTGGTTCGGGGTGGTGGAGCCGGGGGGCGAGCTGGCCCCGGAGCAGGGTGAGGGCCGCTCCCCCTCGGCCGGGGACCTGCTCGGGCCCTTCGACGCGATCTGGTCCAACCCGCCGATCCGGGTGGGCAAGGACGTCCTGCACTCGATGCTGCGCACCTGGCTGGGCCGGCTCACCCCCGAGGGCGTGGCGCACCTGGTGGTCCAGCGCCACCTGGGTTCGGACTCCCTCCAGAAGTGGCTGGACGCCCAGGGGCTGCCGGCGGAGCGCGTGGCCTCCCGGGCCGGTTTCCGTGTCCTGGCCGTGCGCCGCGCCTCCTGACCCCCGTGACCCCGGTGTGCGTCGCGCCGTGCCCGGACCGCCCGGCGGCCGCGGGCCCCGGAGCCGTCCGAGGCGCGCCCCTTGTCCGAACTCGCCATCATGTGTCCCGGGTCACGCGTGCGCGCGCGACCCCCGACCGGTAATCTGTACCGACCACGCCGGACCGCCCGGCCCACACCTCGAGGAACACACCGCAGTTGAGCACGCAGTTGCGTCCCACGGACGTCAAACGCCTGAACCGCCAGTGGCGCAGGCGCACCGAGGGGCGTCTGGCCCTTCTCGTCGAGTCGGTCACCCAGCCGTACAACCTCGGCTCGATCCTGCGCACGTGCGCGACCTTCGGCGTGGACCAGCTCTGGCTCACCGGTAACAGCGCGGACCCCGACGACCCCAAGGTCGGCAAGACCGCCCTGGGCACCGGCGCGAAGGTCCCGCACACCCGCCTGTCGGGCACCGCCGAGGCCCTGGCGGCCGCGCGTGCGGACGGCTACCGGGTCGTGGCCGTGGAGCTGGCCAAGGGCGCCGTGCCCCTGCACGCCGCGCCGCTGGAGCCGGACGTGTGCCTGGCCGTGGGCGCCGAGGACCACGGTTGCTCCCCCGCCCTGTTGACCGGGGCCGACGCCGTCACCTACATTCCGCAGATCGGCCGGGTCGGATCGCTCAACGTGGCCGTGGCCACGTCGATCGCCCTCGCCGAGGCGCGCCGCCGCGAGTGGGCCGCCTTCGACGACGAGGCCAACGCGCCCGTCGGAGGCTGAGCCCCCCCGAGGGGAATCTTTTCCCCTCGCCGGACGTCCCTCCTGTGAACCACAGACCACTTCATTCACACCCGACGCGCACAGGCGCAGAGAGAGGAACAGTGGACCCGTCCCGAAGTACCAGCAGCATCCCTCAGGGATGCTGTGACCCAGACGCCGACGAGCCCCCTTCTGTGAAGGGCGCGCACCTTCGTAGGAACCCCGCCCACGGGCGGACCCAGGCGGTGTGTGCCCGATGATCAGCACCGTCCTCAGTATCGCCTTCGGTGCCCTGGTGGTCTTCCTGATCACCGTGGCGACGGGATACTTCGTCGCCCAGGAGTTCGGCTACATGGCCGTGGACCGTTCGCGGCTCAAGTCGCGGGCCGCGGCCGGTGACACCGGCGCCAAACGCGCCCTGGCCATCACGAACCGAACGTCCTTCATGCTCTCCGGTGCCCAGCTGGGCATCACCGTCACCACCCTGCTGGTCGGCTACGTCGCCGAACCGATGATCGGCCGCGGCGTCGGTGAGCTTCTCGGCGGCGCGGGTGTCCCGGTCGGCACCGGACTCGCGATCGGCCTCTTCCTGGCCCTGCTGTTCTCCACCGTCGTCCAGATGGTGTTCGGCGAGCTCTTCGCCAAGAACCTGGCCATCGCCCGCCCCGAACCGGTGGCCCGCTGGCTGGCCCTGTCCACGGGGATCTACCTGAAGGTCTTCGGACCGGTGATCTGGCTGTTCGACCAGGCCGCGATCTGGTTGCTCAAGCTGGTGAACATCACTCCGGTGGAGGACGTCCAGCACGCGGCGACCCCGCGCGACCTGGAGCGCATCATCGCCGAGTCGCGTGAGACCGGCGACCTGCCCGCCGAGGTGTCCACGCTGTTGGACCGCACCCTCGACTTCCACGACCGCACCGCCGGGCACGCGATGATCCCGCGTCCCGAGGTGACCACCGTGGAGGAGGGGGAGCCGGTCAGCCGCGTGGTGGAGCTGATGGCCTCCGACCACTCCCGATTCCCGGTCCTGGGCGAGGGCGTGGACGACATCGTGGGCGTGATCTGCCTGCGCGACGTGCTCGCGCTGGGCGACCGCGACCTGTCGGACGTGCGGGTCAGCGAGGTGGCGCGGCCGACCGTCATGGTCCCGGCCTCGCTTCCGCTGCCGGGCGTGCTCGACCAGCTGCGCGAGGCGGGCGAGGAGTTCGCCTGCGTGGTGGACGAGTACGGCGGTCTGGCCGGTGTGATCACCACCGAGGACCTCGCGGAGGAGCTGGTGGGCGAGATCGCCGACGAGCACACCCCGGAGGAGGAGGCACCCGCCCACCTGGACGGGGAGAACGGCTACATCGTGCCGGGCGCCCTGCACATCGACGAGGTGGAGCGGCTGATCGGCCACGACCTGCCCGAGGGCGACTACGAGACCATAGGCGGTCTGGTCATCCACGAGCTGCACCGGCTTCCGCAGGTCGGCGACCGGGTGGAGCTGTCGCTGCCCCGCCCCGCCAGTGCCCATGACGGTGACCCGGACATGGCGCTGACGCTGACCGTGAACGCGGTGCAGCGGCACGTTCCCAACACGGTGGAGCTGCGGTTGCGTGAGGTGGTCGAGGACGGCGCACGGGAGGTGCGGGCATGAGCGACATGAACGTGTGGTGGGCCATGGGTCTGACCGTGGTGTTCATCGCGCTGAGCGGTTTCTTCGTGGCGATCGAGTTCGCCCTGGTGGCGGCGCGCCGCTACCGGCTGGAGGAGGCCGCGCACACCAGCGCCTCGGCGCGCGCGGCGCTCAAGAGCGCCCGTGACCTGTCGTTGCTGCTGGCCGGTTCGCAGTTGGGGATCACCCTGGCCACGCTGGCCCTGGGCGCGATCTCCAAGCCGGCGTTCCACCACATGCTGGAGCCGCTGTTCAGCGGTCTTCCGGACTCGGTGGCGTACGTGCTCTCGTTCACGTTCTCGCTGATCATCGTGACGTTCCTGCACCTGGTGATCGGTGAGATGGCGCCGAAGTCGTGGGCGATCTCGCATCCGGAGAAGTCGGCGACGATGCTGGCGATCCCGATGCGGGCGTTCATGTGGCTGACCCGTCCGCTGATCGTGATGCTGAACGGCATGGCCAACTGGGTCCTGCACCGTTTCGGTGTGCAGGCGGTGGACGAGCTGGTGAGCGGGCACAACCCGGAGGACGTGCGCGAGCTGGTGGAGCACTCGGCGAAGGCCGGTGCCCTGGACTCCGAGCGCCGTGACCAGCTGGCCACGGCCCTCGAGGTCAACTCCCAGCCGCTGGACGAGCACTTCACGCCGCGCGAGGAGATCGCGTGGGTGGCGCCGGACGCGGGTGTGGAGGAGATCAAGCGGGTCTCGCGCGAGTCCACGCACCTGCGGCTGGTGGTGATGGAGTCGGACGAGCCGGTCGGTGTGCTGCACGTGCGTGAGGCGCTGACCAGGCCGGACGGGACCACCGCCGCCGACCTCATGCGCCCGGTGCTGACGCTGTCGGTGGGCACCCCGATGTACGCGGCGATGGGCATCATGCGTGACAGCCGTAGCCACCTGGCGCTCGTCGAGGACGAGGGCGCGGTGGTGGGGCTGGTGACGCTCCAGGACATCCTGGACCGCCTGCTGCTGCTAGACACGGCGGCCTGACCCGAGGGTCGGGAAGAACACGGCGGGGGCCGGTCACGGACGTGACCGGCCCCCGCTGCGTGTGTTCGAGGTTCTGCCGTGGGCCTCAGGCGGTCTTCGTGGTGAGGGTGACCTCGATGTTGCCGCGGGTGGCACGGGAGTAGGGGCACATCTGGTGGGCGGCCTCGACCAGCTTCTCGGCCTCGGCCCGCTCCAGGCCGGGGAGGGTGACGACGAGCTCGACGGCGATGTCCAGGCCCTCCTCGGACTTGCCGAGGCTCACCTGGGCGTCGATGCTGGAGCCGTCGACCGTGGTCTTGGCCTGGCGGGCGACGTTCTTGAGGGCGCCGTGGAAGCAGGCGGCGTAGCCGACGGCGAAGAGCTGCTCGGGGTTGGTGCCGGGGCCGTCGTCGCCGCCCACGCCCGCAGGCACGGAGAGGTCGACGCTCAGGCGGCCGTCGTCGGTCGCGCCCGAGCCCTTGCGGCCCTCGCCGGTGACGCTGGCGTTGGCGGTGTAGAGAACGTTGTAGGCCATGTCGGTCCCTCTCTGTGGCCCGGCGCGGCGCCGGGCCCGCGGTGTCATGGTGGGTGATGGGGGTGCGTCCGGCGTCCGGGTCAGGGGAGCCCTGCCGGGCGGCCCGTGGCCGCGGACACCGAGCGCGTGACGTGGTCGAGCAGCTCCCGGAGTTCCTCGACCCTGTCCGCCGGAAGGTCGGTGGCGCACAGGATCTGTTCGGGGACGCCTCCGGCCCGCTCTCGCAGGCGGCCGCCCTCGTCGGTGACGCTGACGCGCACGATGCGCTCGTCCTCGGGTCCGCGCCTGCGGGTGAGGAGTCCGGCGCCCTCCATCCTGCGCAGCAGGGGGGAGAGGGTGCCCGAGTCCAGGCTCAGCGCCAGACCGAGTTCCTTGACCGGAAGGGTGCCGCGTTCCCACAGCACGAGCATCACCAGGTACTGCGGGTAGGTGAGCCCCAGGTCGGCGAGCACCTCCCGGTAGAGGCCGGTCAGGGCCCGGGAGGCCGTGTACAGGGAGAAGCACAGCTGCCGGTCCAGGGCGAGGGGGTCTCCCCCGTCGTCGACGCTCATGGTGCTCCTCCCCTCGACGTCGCGACCACCGTAACAGAATTTGGTTGTGCACAACAGTGTTGTGCACAACCATTGAGGGCGGGATGGGCCGCTCCCGCGTAGGGCTCCCCCACGGGCGGGGCCCCGCCCGTGGGGGAGCCCCGCGTACGGTGCTCCTAGAGGAAGCGCACGCCCTGCGCCAGAGGCAGCTCGCCGCCGTAGTTCACGGTGTTGGTCGCGCGGCGCATGTACGCCTTCCAGGAGTCCGAGCCCGACTCGCGACCGCCGCCGGTGTCCTTCTCCCCGCCGAAGGCGCCGCCGATCTCGGCTCCCGACGTGCCGATGTTGACGTTGACGATGCCGCAGTCGGACCCGGCCGCCGAGAGGAAGCGCTCCGCCTCCGCCTGGTCCTGGGTGAAGATCGCCGAGGACAGCCCCTGCGGGACGCCGTTGTGCAGCTCCACCGCCTCCTCCAGGGTGCGGTAGGTGAGCACGTACAGGATCGGCGCGAAGGTCTCCGTGCGCACCACGTCGGTCTGCGCGGGCATCCGCACCACGGCGGGCTCCACGTAGTAGGCGTCCGGGGCGTCCTTGTCCAGCCTCCGCTCACCGCCCACCAGCACCTCGCCGCCGTCGGACCGCGCCCGCTCCAGGGCCTCGCGCATGGCCGCGTGCCCCCGCTCCCCCACCAGCGGGCCCACCAGGGTGTCCTCGGAGTAGGGGTCGCCGATCCGCTCACGCAGCTGCTGGTAGCCGTCCACGACGCGCTCGACCACCCCGTCGACCACGTCCTCGTGCACGATCAGGCGGCGCAGCGTGGTGCAGCGCTGCCCGGCCGTACCGGCCGCCGCGAACACGCTCCCCCGCACCACCAGGTCCAGGTCGGCGGAGGGCGTCACCACCGCCGCGTTGTTGCCGCCCAGTTCCAGCAGGTACCGACCCATCCGCGCCGCCACCTTCGGCGCCACGGTCCGGCCCATCGCGGTCGACCCCGTGGCCGACACCAGCGCCACCCGCGCGTCGTTCACCAGGACGTCGCCGACCTCGGCCCCGCCCAGGACCACCCGGTGCACGTCGGAGGGCGCGCCGACGTCGGCCGCCGCCCGCATGAGGAGGCCGTGGCAGCCCAGAGCGGTCAGCGGGGTGAGCTCGGACGGCTTCCACACCACCGTGTCACCGCACACCAGGGCCACGCAGGTGTTCCAGGACCACACCGCGACGGGGAAGTTGAAGGCGGTGATGACACCGACCACGCCCAACGGGTGCCAGGTCTCCATCAGGCGGTGGCCCGGGCGCTCCGAGGGCATGGTGCGCCCGTACAGCTGCCGTGACAGGCCCACGGCGAAGTCGCAGACGTCGATCATCTCCTGGACCTCGCCCAGGGCCTCGGAGCGGATCTTGCCCGCCTCCAGGGTGACCAGCTCGGCCAGGTCGGCCTTGTGCTCGCGCAGGAGCTCGCCGAGGCGGTGGACGAGCCGCCCGCGTACCGGGGCGGGGGTGTCGCGCCAGGCGCGGGTGAAGGAACCGTGCACCTCGGCCACCGCGCTCTCGGCGGAGGCGGGGGTGTCGAACTCGACCGGGAAGAGGGTCCCGCCGGTGATCGGCGTACGGGCCCGACCGGGCGCCCCGAGGGGTTCGGGCAGGCGGGTCACGCCGCACCGTTCCAGCGCGGTCCGGGCGCGTTCGGCGAGGACCTCGGTGTCGGGGAGGGCACCAGTGTGCATGTGTGTTCTCTCTCCGTTGAGAGGGGAGGCGGTCATCACACACCTTGCCAACTCCGGGCCCGGCGGTCCACCCCCGGGTGCCCCGCACGGGGGCGTGGCGTACGGCCCGAACACCCGCCCGACCGGGAGAGCGACCCCTTCCGGCCCGGCCCCTCGAGCCCGTACGGATCGTCGTGGGAGACCGTTAGACTCGCGGGGCCCGTTCTCCCCGCCCCCGACCCAGACGGCTGGCCCGTGCACCACGACACCACCCACGAAGAGGCCCGCGCCGACCTTCCCGAGCCCCGCCAGATCCTGGCCCGCTCGGGTTTCGGCGCCGCCGACCCCCTGTTCGCCGCCGACCTGCGCGCGAGCACCGACCTCACCCAGGCCCGGGAGGTGGTCGCCTCCCACGCCTCACGGCTGTGGACCGAGTCCGCGCGCACCGGCCCCGACCCCGTCGACGACCGCCCCCTGTACTGGGCGCGTCTGGTCCTGCGTTCCCGGCTGCGGGCGTGGGAGCCCTCCTTCCCGCTGGGCGCGGACGACCGAGCCGGGTTGCTGCACCTGTTCGAGACCGCCTCCCGGGGCATCACCGACCTCGACTTCCCCCCGGGGGACCGCTGGGTCCGCGTGGTGGTCACCGGCTTCGACCCCTTCCACCTGGACACCGACCCGGAGTGCTCCAACCCCTCGGGAGCGGCAGCCCTGGACCTACACGGGTGGACCTTCCCGGTGGGTGACCGCACGGCCGTCGTGCGCTGCGCGGTCTTCCCGGTCCGCTGGGCGGACTTCGACGCCGGGATCGTGGAGGAGGCGCTGGCCGACCAGTACGGCACCGCCGACGCCGTGATCACGCTGAGCCGGGGCCGCGACCGGTTCGACCTGGAGGTCTGGAACGGCGTGTGGCGCGGAGGCGGTGTGGACAACCTCGGGGTGTCGCGTACCGGTCGCGCGCCGGTGGCCGGGTCCGACGTGCCGGAGTGGACCCGCACCTCCCTGCCCCTGGAGCGGATCGTCGCCGACACGGACGGGCCGCACGCGATGGTGGCCAACACCGAGGTCACCGAGGTTCCCGAGGGCGGCGCCGCGCCGGTGACACGCCCGGACGGTCCCAGCCCGGGTTCGGCGTCGCGTCAGGGCGGCGGTGGCGACTACCTGTCCAACGAGATCGCCTACCGCAACACGCTGCTGCGGGACCGGGCGGGCTCGCGTGTGGCGGCCGGACACGTCCACCTGCCGCGCACCCGACGGCCGGACGAGCACGCCGACACGCTGGCCCGTACACGCGCTCTGGTGGCCGTGGTGGCCTCCGAGGCGTTGTCGGCACCGCCTCCCGAAGACGACCCGGGAGACCCCGGGGGGCTGTGAGGTACGGCGGGAGCGGGGGGTCGGAGTGGCCCGAAGGGCCGTGGTGACACGCCCGGACGAGGGGCGACTTCGTAAAACTCACCTTCCGTCCACAGTCGGGCATTTCATCGCTCTGAGAGCACGCGCCATTACTCTGTGTCCGCCTGTCGGATGTGTGGCTCCGATAAGGTCCCCCACGTGGCTGACACCTCTCTGCGACGAAAACTCACTGTCAGTGCGGCTCTGGGCCTGCTACTCGTCCCGGGCTGCTCCGCGGAACAGGACCTGCCCTACGCTGAGGCGATCCAGCTCTCTCCGGACACCCTGGAGGGACTGGCCACGCGCACGGTGGCGGTTCAGGTCGACCACAGCGCGGTGAGCTACCGCTATCCGATCCTGGGCGAGTCCCACCCGCTGACCACGGAGGTCCGCACCAGGATGGCCGAGCGGCAGACCGCGTTCCTTGAGGAGCTGCCGGACCACGGCAGACCAGAACTGGTTCAGGACGTCGAACTCCTGGCCGCCTCCGAGGACGTGATCGGCGTCCGCACGTCCGCCGTCACGTCGGGCGTGCGCGAAGGCGGCACCGAGACCTCGACGCTCTGGTACGACTCCGCCTCCGGAGAGGTCCTGCCCTGGACCTCCCTGTTCAGGGACGAGAGTGCCCTGGAGGCGGCGCACCTGGCTGTGGCACGGGTGCTGCGCGACGGGTACCAGCTCTCCGCCGAACAGCTGCCTGGACTCCTGGGGAAGATCGCCCAGCGCGCCGAGGCCGACCCGGACTCGGTGTCGGCGGGGGCCTCCGGGCCGGAGCGGGAGCCCGACCAGGACACCGGGGCCGAGGCGGACGGTACCGGTGCTCGGGACGCCGAGGCGCGGGAGGATGCCGACGCGGAGGCGCCCACTCCCGGCGACGCCGACCTGGCCGACCCCGAACAGGCCTGGGAGGCGGCCGAACGCTGGGCCGAGTCCCCGCTGGCCGACCTGGCCTTCAGTACGGCGGGGGGCTTGGCCGTACGGATGGACCCGGCCGATGTCCCGAACGCGGGACGGAGCGGCGAGGTCCTGTTGCCCGTGGAACCGGAGGAGGCCGAGGAGGTCCTCTCCGAACTGGGCTACCACGCGCGCGGCGCGGCCGTGGGGTCCAACGCGGACCCCGGGGACTTCCCGTTCGACGGCACCCTGACGGCCGAGGGCAACACCCTGGACTGCGAGCGCCTCAAATGTGTGGCGCTGACCTTCGACGACGGGCCGGGAGAGTACACCGAGGAACTCCTGGACCACCTGGGCGAGTACGACGCCCGGGCCACGTTCTACGTGCTGGGCTCGCTCGTGGGCGAGTTCCCCGAGGTGGTGGAGCGCACGCACGCCGAGGGACACGAGATGGGCAACCACACCTGGAAGCACGACGACCTCACCACGCTGTCGGCCGACGGGGTGGCCAAGGACCTGGAGCGCACCGACCAGGCGGTCCAGGAGGTGACCGGGGAGGCCCCGCCCACCCTGCGTCCGCCCTACGGCGCGATGAACGGAACCGTCAGCGACGCGACGGAGCATCCCATCATCCTGTGGGACGTGGACACCATGGACTGGCAGAGCCGGGACACCTCGGCGGTGGCCGAGCACGCGCTGAGCGAGACCAAGCAGGGCAGCGTGGTCCTGTTCCATGACATCCACCAGTCGAGCGTGGACGCCATCCCGGACGTGCTGGAGGGGCTGCACGACCAGGGGTTCCACTTCGTGACGGTCAGCGAGATCTTCGGTGACGGGCTCAGGCCCGGCGAGACGCACACCGACGCGCGGGTGGAGTGACCCGCCAACGCCTCACGGGCCCCGGTCGCCGCGGCGGCCGGGGCCCGTCCGGGTCCCGCTCAGAGCAGCCGGCGCAGGATGCGCTCCTTCACCTGGCTGACCGGCGCGTAGGCCACCCGCATCGTGTCCATGAGCAGCGACTTGTCCAGCACCGACTTGGTGTGCGAGAAGGTGTCGATGGAGGCCGCCGAATGGTAGGCGCCCATCCCGCTCTCCCCCACCCCGCCGAAGGGAAGGTCCGGCACGGCCAGGTGCGCGATCGGCAGACCGAACCCCAGCGCTCCCGAAGAGGTCTCGGTGGTCAGGCGGCGCTTGGTGGTGTCGGAGTCGGTGAACGCGTACAGGGCCAGCGGCTTGTCCCGTTCGTTGACGAACCGGATCGCGGCGTCGAGGTCGGGGACCCGCACGACCGGCAGGATCGGGCCGAAGATCTCCTCCGCCATCACCGGCGTGTCCGGTTCCACGTCGCCGAGCACCGTCGGGGCGATGTAGAGCTCCTCGCGGTCGGTCCGCCCGCCCGCGACCACCTTGCCGCTGTCCAGCAGCGCGCTGAGCCGGTCGAAGTGGCGCTCGTTGACGATGCGTCCGTAGTCGGCGCTCGTCGCCGGATCGGTGCCGAACATCTCGGTGACGGCGGCGGCAAGTTCGCGCTGGAGCGGCTCGGCGGTGTCCCCGACGGCCAGCACGTAGTCGGGGGCCACGCAGGTCTGCCCCGCGTTGGTGAACTTGCCCCAGGCCAGCCGTCGGGCCGTGGTGGCCAGGTCCACTCCGGGGTCGACGATCGCCGGGCTCTTGCCGCCCAGCTCCAGGGTGACGGGGGTCAGGTGCCGCACCGCGGCCGCCATGACGATCCGGGCCACGGCCGCGTTGCCGGTGTAGAAGATGTGGTCGAAGCGTTCCGCCAGGAGCGCGGTGCTCTCGGGCACGCCCCCCTCGACCACCGCGACCGCCGAGGTGTCGAGGTAGCGCGGGAGGAGGTCGGCCAGCGCGGCCGACGTCGCGGGGGCGAGTTCGGACGGCTTGAGCACCGCGGCGTTACCCGCCGCGATCGCGCCGACCAGCGGGGCCAGGGAGAGGTTGACGGGGTAGTTCCACGGGCTGACGACCAGGACCACGCCCAGGGGTTCACGGACGCGCCGGGCCCGGGCCGGGGCCAGCGCCACCGGCACGGACACCCGCTGGGGGCGCAGCCACGAGGCCAGGTGTCTGAGGGTGTGGTCGATCTCGTTGACCACGAACCCGATCTCGGTGGTGTGCGCCTCGACCGGGGGCTTTCCCAGGTCGGAGCGGAGCGCCTTCTCCAGGGTGGGGCGCTCCTCCGTGAGCATGCGCCGCAGCGCGCGCAGCTGCGCGCGGCGCCAGGAGAGCGGCTTGGTGCGGCCGCTGTCGAAGGTGGCACGCAGCCCGGCCACGATCTGGGGGATCTCGGAGGTGAGCGTGAGCGATTCGGAGGCGTTGGTGTGAGCCATGGCCCCAGAGTAAACGAAAACGTTTCGTTTCCAAGTGTCCGATCACCTACGATTTGAGCCATGACGACGGACCATCTGCCGGAGACGTCCGCCGGGGGCGCCCCACGGGGCCGCCCCCGCGACGCGAGCCGGGACCGCGCGCTGATGGACGCCACCCTCGCCGAGCTACAGCTACACGGTTACAGCGGCCTGACCACCGCTGCCGTCGCACGCCGCGCGGGGGTCTCCACCGCCACCCTGTACCGACGCTGGCGCTCCAAGGAGGACCTGGTGGTCGGTGCCGCCAGGGCCTGGGCGGAGAACCTCGGCCCCGACCACGACCACGGCGACCTCACCGCCGACCTCGGGGCCCTGCTCCGGGACAAGGCCTCCGCCCTGGAGGGCCCCTCCGGGCGGCTGCTCCGCGCGGTCCTCGGCGAGGCCGCCCACAACCAGGCACTGGCCGACGTGCTCTTCGATGCCTTCGTGGTCCCTCTCCAGGAACGCGTACTGGCCGTCCTCGACCGGGCGGTGGAGCGCGGGGAGATTCCCCTGGTGGAGGACCCGCTGGTGGTCGCGGAACTGGTCATCGGCCCGATGGTCAGCCACACCTTCCTGGTCCCACCCGGGAGCGGCGGCGGGGCCGCCGCCACCCCCGGAGCCGACATCGCCGAACGCCTGCTCCCCTACCTACTCCGGGCCCTGGGCCTCCGCGCCGCCTGAGCGCCGTGGGTCGGGGAGGCGGTCAGCCCACGGCCCCGCGCACCGGGTCGGCCAGAGGATCACCGCACCCGCGTGGGACACGGACGTGCTGGCCCGCTTAACGGCGCATGACCCGGCGTGCCAGCGCGTTCCCCACCACCTGCAACGACTGAACGAAGACGACGACCACGACCACCGCCAGCCAGGTCACCTCGGGCCGGAACCGGTTGTAGCCCTCCACGATGGCGAAGTTGCCGATCCCACCGCCCCCGATGATGCCCGCCAGCGCGGACATGTCGGTGATCGCGATGACCACGAACGTGTAGCCGAGCACGAGCGGCCCCAGCGCCTCGGGCAGCAGTACCGTGAGGACCACGCGTATCCGCGAGGCGCCCATGGACCGGGCCGCCTCGATCACGCCCGGGTCGACCGACACCAGGTTCTGCTCGACGATCCTCGCGATCGCGAAGCTGGAGGCGCAGACCATCACGAAGACGACCGCGTCGTTGCCGATGCCGCTGCCCACCACCTGGATGGTGACCGGTTGCAGGGCGGCGATGAGGATGACGAACGGGACGGGACGGACCAGGTTCACCAGGACGTTGGTCAGGTGCCACACCGGCCGGTTGGCGTACAGCCCGCCCTCGCGCGTGGTGTAGAGCGCCAGACCGATCACCAGGCCGAGCAGGCCGCCGATCAGGAACGCCCAGCCGACCATGTACAGCGTGTCGAGCATCGCCCGGACCAGCGCGGGACCGTAGTACTCCCAGTCCAGACCACGGTAGGCCTCGACCATCAGTCCACCTCCTGGACGGGACCGGCCGCGGCCAGCGCCTCGATGAACCGCCGGGCCGCGGCGTCGGGCCCGCCGACCGCCAGGGTGACCAGGCCGTAGGACGCGTCCTTCGTGGTGCTCATCCCGCCGTGCACGATCTCGAAACTCGCCCCCAGACCTTCGGCGCGCCCGAGCACGGACCCGACCGCGCCCGGGTCGCCCAACGACACCGTGACCAGCCTCCCCGAGGTCGTCCTCCTGATCCGCGCCACGTCCTCGGGCGTGGGCCGCCCCTTCAGCGCGCGGGACACGAAGCCGGTCGCCTCACCGGCGCGCGGGTCCGAGAAGAGCGCGTGGACCGTTCCGGTCTCGACGACGCGGCCCCGGTCCATCACGGCCACCCGGTCGGCGATGGCGCGGATGACCTCCATCTCGTGGGTGATGGCCACGATGGTCACGCCCAGTTCCTCGTTGGCGCGCCGCAGCAGGGCCAGGACCTCCCCGGTGGTGGAGGGGTCCAGGGCCGAGGTGGACTCGTCGGCGAGCAGGATGTCCGGCTCCGCGGCCAGGGCGCGGGCGATGCCGACCCGCTGTTTCTGCCCTCCGGAGAGCTGCTCGGGGTACTGGTCGGCCTTGTCCGTGAGGCCGACGAACTCCAGGAGTTCGGCGACCCTGCCCCCGCGCCGCCGCCGGTCCCATCCCGCGACGCGCAGGGGGTAGGCGACGTTTCCGGCGACCGTGCGGGACGTGAACAGGTGGAACTGCTGGAAGACCATCCCGATGCGGGAGCGGACCCTGTTCAGGCTCCGCTCCGGAAGGGCGGAGATCTCCTGGCCGAGCACGTGGACCGACCCGGACGTGGGCTTCTCCAGACCGTTGACGAGCCGGATGAGGGTGGACTTGCCCGCACCGGAGAAACCGATGACCCCCAGGACCTCGCCCCGGTGAACGCTCAGCGACACGTCGTCGACGGCCGTGACGGCCCGCTCCCCCTGGCCAAAGGTCCGGGTGACGCCCCGCAGCTCGATCAGGGCCGTGCCCGGCGGCGGACCGCCGCCGGGGTGCGCCGTGCTCATCTATTCACCGTCTCCGATGGCGGCCTGGTAGTCGGACAGGGCCGTGCGCAGCTCGTCGACGTCGACATCGGCCGGTACGGAGGTGCCCTCCGACAGTTCCGAGGCGATCTCCAGGACGCGGTCGTCGTGGTAGAGCGCGGCGATCGCCGCCAGGGCCTCGTTGTCGCCGTCCTCGGCGCGCACCACGAAGGCGTTGACGAAGGGGAACGCGGCGGGGTCGCCGGGGTCGTCGCCGAACAGGGCCGACTTCGGGTCGATTCCGGCGTCGTTGAGGAAGCTGTTGTTAATGACCGCGCCCTGGACCGACTGGAGGGCGTTGACGGTCTGTTCGGCCGAGAGCGGGGTGACGGTGACCGTGGAGGCGTCCTCGTCCACGTCCCGCGGCTGGGGCTGCGGGGTGTCCTCCCTGAGCTCGACCAGCCCGGCCTGGGCCAGCACGTTGATGGCGCGCCCCTGGTTGACGGCGTCGTTGGGGACGGCGATCTCGTCGCCCTCGCGGAAGTCGTCGACCGCTTCGTAGTCGGCCGAGTACAGGGAGAGCGGGACGATCTCGGTGGGCCCGATCGGGGTCAGGTCGTCGCCGGAGGCGGCGTTGTAGTCGGCCAGGTAGGCGATGTGCTGGAACCAGTTGGCGTCGAGGTCGCCGTTGGCCAGCGCGGGGTTGGGCTGGTTGTAGTCGGTGAAGTTGACCAGCTCGACCTCGTGGCCGAGCTCCTCCTCCGCGAGCTGGGCCAGGAGCCGGTGGGTCTCGTTGACTCCCACGACCCCGATCCGGAAGGGCTCCCCCTCGGCTCCGGACGAACCGCCGTCTCCCCTGTCGGGTCCGCAGCCGGTCAGGGCCAGGGCGAGGGCCGAGGCGGCGGCGAGCGCCGAGGCGCCGTGCGGGTACAGGGAGGAGCGTTCGGTGGTGGACATGGGTGTTCTCTTTCGCATGGGTACGGGCACGCCGCGCGGGAGCGGCGCCGGACAACGTTCCGGAGCGGGCGGTGAGGAATTCCTGGACGAAAGGAGAATAACCCAAAAAGGCAAAACGAACTTCAGAAATATTTCGGCAACAATACAGTGTGCGCGTCATGTTAACGCCCCTTGAAAAACGTTCCCTGTTTCCCTTTCGCCTCCGGACCGGCCACCAGCCCTGAAGGGGTTACACCCGACGTGACCAGGGGGGAACCGTGAGGCGACTCACAGATCAGAATCGACCGAAAGCGCGGGGGCAGCCTTGTTGCTTTCACCGATTCCCGACTACCTCGACGCCATCGTCGACCGCAGCGGACACGTCGTTTCCGGAGAACGGGCCGACTACATCCCGGAACCGGCGTCGGACGATCCGGACCGCGTGTCCGTGACCGCGTGGCCGTGACCCGTGCGCGGACAACGGGGCCGTTGACGCGAGCGGAGACGCCGACCACGCGTTCGGCGTCCAGCCATCCCCCCACCCTTCGCCCAGGCCCGGGCGATCGAGGACCACGGCGTGGAGTTCGCCCTGGAGCGCGTCGGGTGGAACCCAGCGGCGAGGCCTTCACCGGGGCGGGCCACTCCCGGGCACGTGAACCGCGTGATCCACAGCCCCGCCGAACGACTGGACAGGAGTTCGAAACCATGTTCGAATAACGCCCATGCGCTGGGAGAACCTTCGTGAGGAAACCGACCACACCGGGCAGCGGGCTCTGTTCGCCCCCGCCGCACCCGCACCCTCGCGCGGCACCGGAAGGGCCGGGCTGGGCGCACCGGCCCCCGGTCCGGTACTCGCGGGACAGGACGGCGAGGCGGTCGCCATCGAGATCCGCGCCCGGTCCGTCATCAACCGGGTCCCCGGAGACGACCCCATGTTCCGGTGGACCCTCAACCCCTACCGGGGCTGTTCGCACGCCTGCGTGTACTGCTTCGCCCGCCGCACTCACGAGTACCTCGACCTGGACAGCGGACACGACTTCGACACACGCATCCTGGTCAAGGTCAACGCCGTTGAGCGGCTGCGCGCCGAACTCGCCCGCCCGTCCTGGACCGGCGAGCACATCGCGATGGGCACCAACACCGACCCCTACCAGCGCGCCGAGGGCCGCTACCGGCTGATGCCGGGGATCATCTCCGCGCTGAGGGACACCGCCAACCCGTTCTCCATCCTCACCAAGGGGACCCTGGTCCTGCGCGACCTACCCCTGCTCGAACAGGCGGCGCGGGTGACCCGGGTGGGCATGGCGGTCTCGGTCGGCTCCGTGGACCCCCGGGTCTGGCGCACCGTCGAGCCGGGCACGCCCCGCCCCCGCGCCCGTCTGGGCGTGGTCCGCGCGCTGAGCGAACGCGGCCTGGAGTGCTCGGTACTGATGGCACCGATCCTGCCCGGGCTGACCGACTCCGCCGAACAGATCGAGGAGACGGTGGCCGCCATCGCCGAGGCCGGGGCGAAGCGTGTCTCCCCGGTCGTGCTGCACCTGCGGCCGGGCGCCCGGGAGTGGTACCGCGCCTGGCTGGCCCGGGAGCATCCGCGCCTGCTGCCGCTCTACCGCGAGCTGTACGGGGGCGGCTCCTACGCGCCCCGGTCCTACCAGCGGATCGTCACCACGGCCGTGCGCGAGATCGCCGCCCGGTACGGCCTCAACAGACCGGGTTCCCCCCGGGGCACCGAAGGCGCGGGCGGAGACGAGGCCGGAGAAGGCAGGAGCGGGGAGGCCGGGGGCGGGGAGGCTCCCGCGGGAGGAGCGGCCCGAGGTGACGAGCAGCTCCGACTCGATCTCCCCGTGGCCTAGCGGCGTGCCCGGCGCGGGGGCGCTCGCGCGCCCCACCGGTACGGCCCCCGCTCCCCCGGGCCCTCGCCCGGCTGCCGCCGCGGCCCGGTGTACGGGTGCCGGTGATCAGTGCCGGTGTCAGTGCCGGGGAACGGCGGCCAGGGCGGCCGGGGTGACCACGCGCAGGAAGGGCACGACGGTCAGCAGCGCCGCCACGGCGAAGAACGCGAAGGCCGCCCGTATCCCCACCAGTTCGGCGAGCACACCCACCAGCGCCGCGCCCAACGGCATGGCTCCCCATCCGAACAGGCGGAACGCGGCACTGAACCGGCCCAACATGGCGTCGGGCACCATCCGCTGGCTGATGGTGCGGGTGTTGACGGTCCACAGGGTGCCGCCCATACCGCCCAGGAACGCGGCGGCGCCCACCACCCACAGGTTCGCGCTCAGCACCGGAGCGGCCATCATCGCGGCGGTCCCGAGCAGATCGGCGAACATCGCCCAGCGCCTGCCCAGCAACCGGTTCACCCATCCCACGGTGAGCGCTCCGACGATGCCTCCGGCCCCGAGCGCGCTCATGAGCACACCGAACTCGGCCGCGCCGAGGTCCAGCAGTTCGGTGGCCACGAGCGGCATCAGCGCCAGCCACGCGCCCCAACAGGCGCACAGCACGGTGAGCAGCAGTGCCATGCCGCGCAGCATCGGCTGCCGCCACAGGTAGGCCAGCCCCTCGCCGATCCGTTCGTGGACCGACCCCTGCGGGCGCGTTCCCCCCGCGTGCGGGGCGAAGCGCCCCACCAGGAACAGCAGCACCAGCATGCCCACCACGTACGCGGCCCCGGTGGCTCCCAGAGCGAGCCCGGCACCGACGGCCACCAGTACACCGCCGACGAAGGGACCGGTGAACTCCCCGCAGGCGGTCTCGGCTCCGGCCATCCAGGCGTTGGCGCGTTCGCGGCCCGGTGGGGTGACGGCGGCGGGGACCAGGGCCACCGACGCGGTGGTGGCCACGACCTCGGCCACCCCCATCAGCGCGGCGCCCGCGTAGAGCGGGAGGAGCGAGAGGGAGTCGGCGAGCAGGGCCGCCACCAGGCCCGCCATGGTCGTCACCCGGACCAGGTTGGCGGCGAGCAGCAGCGCGCGGCGGTCGAAGCGGTCCACCAGCACGCCCACGTGTAGAGAGGTGAGCAACCAGGGCAGCGTGAGGACGGTCGCGACCGCCGCGACGAGCCCGGGCGAGGAGGTCAGCGTGGTGGCGACCAGGGGCAGGGCCACCTTGAGCACGCCGTCCGCGAGGTTGGTGAGCGCGGTGAAGGCGACCAGGACACCGGTGTTGCGCGCGTCCGAACGGGCACCGGAACGCGTCGTGGCGAGGAGCTTCGACATGACTAACCACCTTAAGCCGTTTGGTGGATAGTAGCCCGGAATGGGCGGCACCGACAGTGGGTTTGCACCAGAACAGACCCGTAACCGCTAACCTTGGTTGACCAGTTACTCGAAGGAGGCGAACATGGAACGCCCGCCCGCTGCCGCCCGCGTCGAACTGTTCACGAACACCTTCGACCTGGAGAGTGGCCGCGACGAGCTGTCCACGCCCGAGGACCTGACCCGCTGGCTGCGCGAACAGGGCCTGATCGGGGCCGGAACCCGGGCCGACGAGGCCGACCACCGGGCCTTCACGGACCTGCGCGCCGGGCTGAGAGCCGCCCTGGACGGCGCCGACGCCGATCCGCACGCGCTGGCGCGGGGAGACGCGCTCCTGGCGGAGCTGCCGCTGCTGGCCTCCCTCTCCCCCGGCCAGCGGACACTCGTCCCCGACCCGGACCTGGGCCCGGTGCGCGCGGCGTGCGCCTCGCTGGCCCTGGACTGGGTACGGCTGGTGACCACCGGGGACGTGGCGCGGCTCAAGAGGTGCGCGGAGCACACCTGCCTGTGGGTGTTCTGGGACGGCTCCCGCAACCAGAGCCGCCGCTGGTGCTCGATGCGGGTGTGCGGGAACCGGACCAAGTCCCGTCGGCACTCCGAGAGGGAGCGCCGAGCGCGCACACGGGACTGAGGTTTTTTGGAGAACGGCTCTCCTGTGGAGAGGCGATGGAGGGGTTCAAGCGGTTGCTATCGACCCGAACCGACACCTTTACGTTGTAGATTCACATGCGTGGCGCCGGGTGTCTCACCCGAGCCTTCGCGCCTCCTCGGCGCGGCGCACCATCTCCCCGATCCACACCGGCGCGTACGGGGTGAGGCACCCGGGCGGGGTCGGGTAGTCCTCCAGGACCCGCAACCGCTCCCCGATCGCCACCGCCCGCTCGCGGTACTCCGGGTGGTCGATACCGATCCGCGCCAGGCAGTTGTTCATCTCCCACTGCAACCGGTCGGGGGCGTCGGCCATGCCGTCCTCGATGGTGTCCAGCAACCCCGGTAGGTCCAGCCCCTCGGGCCGCTTCCCGACCCGCTCGACAGTCAGCGCCCAGCCCGCGCTCGCCACCACCGGGTCGGGGTCGTCGAACCAGGCCAGGCGCAGCTCCTCGGCGTGCGGGCCCTTCTTGACCACGTAGTTGACCAGCCAGTCGTGCACCTTGGGAGTGCGCGCCCCGCGCAGCATGGCGTCCAACTCGTCGCGGCCGAACTCCCGGGGGCGGCAGACGAGCAGCGCGAGCAGCCGCGCGGCGCTGTCGCCGGTCGCCCAGAGCTCCACTGCCAGGTCCTGTCGCTTCCTGAGCCGTTTCGCCACGGCCCGCAGCTTGGTGAGGTTCACACCGTGGTCGTCGCCGTGCCTCTCGTTGACCGCACGGACCCGGGCGTCCTCCAACCCGGCCAGCTCCGCCATGACCTCGTCCACCGTCGTCTCGACCACCTCGACCACCCCTCCCCCACTCGACGCACCCAACCTACGCCGGGCGGAGGACCCGAACGCACAGGTCGGTGCACACGTCGTGGAGGGGGTGCCCCGGGATCACCACGATGCGACGACCGGGTCCACGTGCCCCTCGCGCGACCACGCTTCGGAGAACCGGCCGAGCCGCTCCGCTGAGGCGGTTCCGACCACCTCCGCGATCCGTCCGTCCCGCATCCCCAGGGCCATGACCCCCACGACCCGATCACCCAGGGCGACGACCATGGCGGGCGAACCGTTGACCACGGTGGCGTGGACCGACGGTGATCCGCCCACCAGGCGTCTCTTGGCCTCGGTGGGCCGGAACCCGGCACGCAGCACGGAGGCGACCTTCTGCGCCCCGGAGTGCCACCGCACCCTTCCGAAGCCCCCGGCCCCGTCGCTGACCACGGTCGCGTCGTGCGTGAGCAGCGCCACCAGCCGCTCGGTCCGACCCGAGGAGGCGGCCTCCACGAAGGCCTCCACCACACGCCGGGCGACGGCGCGGTCGACCTCGCGGGTCTCCCGCTCGGCGCTGACCCGGCGCCGTGCCCGGTGGGCGTGCTGTTGGCTCGCCGACTCGCTGATGTCGAGGATTCCGGCGATCTCCGCGTGTGTGTAGGAGAAGGCCTCCCGCAGCACGTAGACGCCCCGTTCCACGGGAGTGAGCCGCTCCATGAGCAGCAGGACCGCCAGGTTCACCGAGTCGCGCTGTTCGGCGGTCTCGGCGGGGCCCAGCATCGGGTCGCCGTCCAACAGGGGCTCGGGGAGCCAATCCCCCGCCGCCCGCTCGCGGCGTGCCCGCGCCGACCGCAGCCGGTCCAGGGCCAGGTGGGTGACGACCCGGGTGAGCCAGGCCTCGGGGACCTCGACGCTCTCGCGGTCGGCACCCTCCCAGCGCAGGAAGGCGTCCTGCACGGTGTCCTCTGCGTCGGCGGCGGAGCCGAGCAGACGGTACGCCAATGAGGCCAGCCGGTCCCGGTTGGCCTCGAAGCGCGCCACTGCGGCGGTGTCCACGCGGGTCACGTTAGTCGGCGACCGCCCCGGCGGGCCTGACCGGGGCGGTCAGGCGAAGCCGGCGCACCGGCAGACCGTAGGTGGGGTGACCCATGGTCCAGGCGACGGTGGAGATCACGCACCTCTTGAAGAACGCGACACCCCGGCCGCGCAGAGAGGAGGCCTTCGCCCGCGCCTGCTTGTCGACGCCCTGGTAGATCGCGTTGTCGCGGCCCAGGCTGACGCAGTTGCCCAGGTAGCCGAGCGGGGTGGGCCAGGACCGGTGTCCGGTGAGGTCCGCGATGATCGCGGCGGTGGCCCGCATGCGGGTGAACCCGGCCGAAGCGCAGGACATCGGCAGCGGGAGGCCGTTGTCACCGACAGCCAGGACGCTGTCACCCGCGGCGTAGACCTCGGGATGGGAGACCGAACGCATTCCTTCGTCCACGATCATCCTGCCCCGCTCGTTTACGGCCAGTCCGCCGTGCGCGGCGATCGGGTGGACGGCGAACCCTGCCGCCCACACGATCACGTCGGCGTGCAGCGTCTCTCCCGTGTCGGTGGTCGCCCGCCCGCGTTCGACCCGGGTGACCGCGCTGTTCTCACGCACGGTGACACCCAGCCGTTCGAAGGCCGCCAGCGTGCGGGAACGGGCCTGATCCCCCAGCCATCCACCCAGTTCACCACTGGTGGCCAGGGTGACACGCAGCCCGGGGTGAGCCTGCGCGACCTCGGTGGCCGTCTCGATGCCGGTGAGGTTGCCCCCGACGAACAGCACCCGCCCCGTGCCGTTGAGTTCCCGGAGCCGGTCGCGCACCCGCGACGCGGCCTCCCTGTCGGCCACGTGCAGGGTGTGCTCGGCGGCGCCGGGCACCCCACCGTGGCCGACGGTGCTGCCCAGGGCGTACAGGAGGGTGTCGTACCCCAGCTCCTCGGTACCGGACCCCGAGTCCACCGACACCGTCCGCCGGTCGGCGTCGACCGACGTGACCCGTGCGACCCTCAGCCGGATGCCGGTGCCCGCGAACATCTCGGCGAGTTCCCGGCTCCCGGTGTCGCGACCGGCGGCCACCTGGTGCAGGCGCATCCGCTCGACGAAGTGGGGGGAGGAGTTGACGACGGTGATGTCCACGTCGTCAGAGTGCAGGCGGCGGGCGAGAACCCCGGCTCCGGCCGCTCCGGCGTACCCGGCCCCGAGAACCATGACGCGGTGTCGCATGATCGTGCTCCTGTCCGTTCGTGTACGCCTTGAACGGGACGGCTTCCGCATCCCTGACAGCTCCGCGATGTGATCTGGCCCACATGTCCATGCACCACCACCTTGACGTCGTAGATCTCCCTTCAAGGGGCTTCCCTGACCACGACCTCCGCCCAGCGACGCGGTCATGCGCGCCCACAGTTCATCATCCGGGGATTCCGGCACGATCGGAGCGGAATCCACCGGCTCACCCACGGGCTTCGGCTCGGGTTCGTCGATGGCGCGCTTGAGGCTGCTGACGCCGAGGGTTCCGCCCGAGCGCCCGGCCAGGTTCTCCAACGGGAAGGAGCACCACCGCCCGTCGACGTCGACCACGTCGGCGATGGCCATGAGGGCCGAGAGTGAGCGGGGAATGGGGCCCTTCGCGAGAACGAAGGGCCCCGGCCGAAGCACCCGGACCCGAAGGCCCCGGATCACCGTCTAGGGCTTGCGGGCCACGCCACAGTACTGGTCCGCCTCGGTGACACTTCCCACCTCGGTCTTCGCCGGGTTCCAGAAGGGGGCCGAGACGACGCCGGGCTCCAGGAGATCGAGCCCCACGAAGAAGCCCTCGATTTCCCTGGGGCTACGCAGGTGGTACGGAATCGCCGCCGTCTCGTTCCAGCGCCGGGCGGCCTCCACCATGGGTGCGCTGGTGTCCGTGCCGTCGCACAGGGCCAGGAAGCTGCCCGAGGACAGCGCGTCCACGTAGGCCCGCACCACGGCGTAGGCCTGCTCGGTGTCCGGGGTGTGGCCCATGGTCCCCAGAATGGTCAGACCGATCGGCTGGGAGAAGTCCAGGTGCTCCCGGGCGGCGGACAGGACGGTGTCGGGCCGGTGCAGGTCCGCATCGACGTAGTGCACCTCGCTGAGGGCCTGGCCGGTCAGGAGGGCACGGGCGTGGGCGAGCACCATCGGATCGTTGTCGACGTAGACCACCCTGACGTCCGGGGCCACGGCGCGGGCGACCTCATGGGTGTTGTCGTGGGTCGGCAGTCCGGTGCCGATGTCCAGGAACTGGCGGACTCCTCGCTCATCGGCCAGGTGGGTGACGGCCCTGATGAGGAACTGCCGGTCGGCACGGGCCGCCCCGACCATCTCGGGGTAGGCCTGGAGCACGTAGTCGCCGACCTCCCGGTCCACGGGATAGTTGTCCTTTCCTCCCTGCCAGTAGTTCCACACCCGGGCCGAGTGCGCCTTGGTGGTGTCGATCTCGGGGTAGGGGCTCATTGGGGCCTTCCTCAGGGGGCGGAGCCCGTATTCTTCCGCTTGCGCCCCGGCGCGGACAAGCCGCTACCGGCCAGGCGAACGCCCTCCTTCTCCTTTCTCGGCAGCTTCCTCCCCTGGAAGCGGGAACGGGCGGTGACGGTGCTCGCCGCACCGCCGCCGCCCGCAGCACCGCCCTTCCCCCTACCTCGCCGGGAGAATCCTGCCGGTGACCTCGCCGAAGTCGATCCTCGAACCGTCCGGGCCGGGCGCGGTCGCGGTGATGGTGACCTCGTCGCCGTCCTCCAGGAAGGTGCGCTCGGTGCCGTCGGGCAGCCGCAGCGGCTCCCTGCCCGACCACGTGAGCTCCAGGAAGCAGCCACGCTGGTCCGCCTCCGGGCCGCTCACCGTCCCCGAAGCGTAGACGTCGCCGGTGCGCAGCGACGCCCCGTTGGCGGTCATGTGCGCGAGCTGTTGGGCGGCGGTCCAGTACATCTCGGAGAAGGGCGGCGTGGCAACGAGGTGTCCGTTGAGCCGCACCTCCAACCGCAGGTCCAGGCCCCAGGACCGCGCACCCCGCAGGTAGGGCAGCGGCTCGGGGTCCTGGGCGGGCTGCTCGACGCGGGCCGCCTCCAGGGCGGCGACCGGCACCACCCACGGGGAGACGGACGTGGCGAACGACTTGCCCAGGAACGGGCCCAGCGGGACGTACTCCCACGCCTGGAGGTCGCGCGAGGACCAGTCGTTGAGGAGGAACACCCCGAACACGTGGTCGGCGAAGTCGTCCACCGCCACACGCTCGCCCATCGGGCTGGGGGTGCCGACGACGAAGCCCACCTCGGCCTCGATGTCCAGGCGCGCCGACGGCCCGAACACCGGGGCGGGATCGGTCGGGGGCTTGCGCTGGCCGGTGGGGCGGACGATGTCCGTGCCCGAGACCACGATGGTGCCCGAGCGGCCGTGGTAGCCGATGGGCAGGTGCTTCCAGTTGGGGGTGAGCGGCTCCTGCTCGGGGCGGAAGATGCGTCCCACGTTGGTGGCGTGGTGCTCGGAGGCGTAGAAGTCGACGTAGTCGGCGACGGTGAAGGGCAGGTGCAGGTTCACCGTGGCGCGGTCCACCAGGTGCGGGCGCACGGCCGCCTCGTGGGCGGGGTCGGTCACCCACGAGGTGAGGGCCGCCCGGACCTGCTCCCACACGGGCCGCCCGGCCGCCAAGAGCGCGTCCAGGTCGGGCCCGGAGACGGACTCCGCGAAGGGGGCGCCGAGATCGCGGGCGACCGCTCCCAGGTCGAGGACGTGGTCGCCGATGGCCACACCGACCCGGGTTCCGGGAGTGCCCTCGGTGGAGAACACGCCGTAGGGCAGGGTGGCCGGGCCGAACTGCGTCTCCGGGGCGATGTCGAGCCAGCTGTCAGGCATGGAGTGTGCTTTCTGCGAGTGGGTGGGGTCAGGTGTGGAGCGCCCCGAGGACGAGGAGGTCCTCCAGGGGTTCGGCGATGCTGCACGTGCCGAAGGAACGGAATCTCGACCGGATACGGGCCGCCTCGGTGACGGTGAGCGCCCCCGCCCGCGCGGCCAGGGCGGGGCCGTCGCGGTCGGCGAGGTCCCGCGCGGCCTCGGTCCGGTCCCCGCTGGTGAGCAGGGTGTGGGTGGCCAGCAGCACGTTGAGGAACCCGTGCTGTTCGAAGCCCTCCCCAGTGGTGTGGCGGACGGCGTGGTGGAGCCCCGCCGTGCACTTGAACGCGACACCGGCGGTGACGGCGGCGGCCATCAGCGCGGCGAGTTCGGCCTCGTCCGGGTGCGCCTGCGGGGTGAGACCGCCGGTGCGGAACTTGGCGTGCGCGCCCGTTCCGGCCAAGGCCGCGACGTCGGCGGCGGCGCCCGCCCCACGGGCGACCTCCACGTAGGCGTCGGCCTCGTCCGCCAGCGCACGCACCACCGTGTCGGCGGTGGCGGCGGCCGCGCCGGGAGCGGACGCCACCTCCACCCCGGCCAGGGTCAGGGCGGGGTCGGCGCGCACGGCGTCGACCGCCGCGGCCACGCCCTGGGCCCCGCCGGGGACGGTGACCACGAGCGCGAGCGCGGCGTGGTCACCATCCTCCCGGGAGAGCACCGCGCGCAGTTCGGCAAGGCGCGCGTCCGCGACCAGGAAGGGGCCCACGTAGGGCGCCCGGCGTGAGGCCAGGTGGTCCCGGTGGGCGGGGATCGCCTCACCCAGGGGCGCGTTACCGGGCGGGAACAGCGCGGCGTCGTCGAACAGGGCACCGTAGAGGGTGCGGGCGGTGTCGCTCACGCCTGCCCCTGTTCCCGCTGGGCCCGCCGCCCCTTGGCCCAGGTCCACGCGTAGGTGCCGTCGTCCACGGCGGCGCCGCCTTCGCCCAGGTCCAGGGGACGGAAGGTGTCGACCATGACCGCGAGCTCGTCGAAGGCCTCCGCGCCCACGCTGCGCTCGTAGGCGCCGGGCTGCGGTCCGTGCGAGTGGCCGCCGGGGTGCAGGGAGATGGAGCCCTGGCCGATACCGGAGCCCTTGCGGGCCTCGTAGTCGCCCCCGCAGTAGAACATGACCTCGTCGGAGTCCACGTTGGAGTGGTAGTACGGCACCGGGATGGCCTCGGGGTGGTAGTCCACCTTGCGCGGCACGAAGTTGCAGATGACGAAGTTGTGGCCCTCGAACACCTGGTGAACGGGCGGCGGCTGGTGGACACGGCCGGTGATGGGCTGGAAGTCGTCGACGTTGAACACGTACGGGTACAGGCAGCCGTCCCATCCGACCACGTCGAAGGGGTGGGTGGGGTAGGTGTAGCGGGTTCCGGAGATCCCGCCCGGCCCGTCGCCCCGGTGCTTGATGAGCACGTCGACGTTCTCGCCCTCGACCAGCAGGGGACCCTCGGGGCCGCGCAGGTCGCGTTCGCAGTAGGGGGCGTGCTCCAGCAGCTGGCCGTAGCGGGACAGGTAGCGCCTGGGCGGGGCGATGTGGCTGTTGGCCTCGACCACGTAGGCGCGCAGCGGTGCGTCGCCGGTGGGCACCCAGCGGTGGGTGGTGGCGCGCGGCAGGATCACGTAGTCGCCGCGGCCGACCTCCAGCAGGCCGAACACGGTCTCCACGCGGGCCGTGCCCGACTCGACGTACACGCACTCGTCGCCGATGCCGTTGCGGTACAGCTCGGAGGGCGCTCCGGCGACCACGTAGGAGATGCGCACGTCGCCGTTGCCGAGTACGAGGCGTCGGGACTCGACGACGTCGTTGGTCCGCCACTCCTCTCCCTGGAACAGGTCGTGGAGTTTGAGGTGGCGCGGCACCATCGGGGCGTTGCGCCGCAGGGACTGGTCGGGGACCTCCCACTCGGCGGCGTCGACGATCGCGGACGGAATCGCCTTGTGGTACAGCAGCGAGGAGTCGGCGGAGAAGCCCTCCTCCCCCATCAGCTCCTCGTAGTACAGGCCGCCGTCGGGGTTGTGGTGCTGGGTGTGGCGGGTGCTGGGCACCGCGCCGACGCTGCGGTAGTACGCCATGTCCGGTCTTCCTCCTTGGTTGGGTCCGGTGGTCTGTCGGGAGCCGCGCGGTCTAGGCGGGAACGGTGTCGGTGGCGGGGCGGCCCAGGGCGGTGCGGACCGCCGCGCGGACGGCGTCGGGGTCGTGTCCGGACACCACGGCGGCGACGTGGGCGTCGGGTCGCACGAGCCAGACCTGCCCGGGCAGGGGGTCGAGCGCCCCGCGCAGGGCTCCGGTGGTGTCCACGTCGTCGAGGAGCAGGGTGGTGACGGGGGCCGGGGTGGCTCCGGTGGCGGCCGCGTGAACGGCGGCGCGGTCGGCGTCCCGGCCCAGCAGCAGCGTGAGCCCCTCACGTAGGAGTGGGCGCAGGCGGGTGAGTTCGGGGCGGCCGGGGACGGTGACGGGGGCGTCGGGCAGGATCACGCCGGGGCAGGGCGCGGGAGCCTGGCCGCGCGGGGGGCGGCCTCCGAAGGGGCGTTCGGGGCAGGCCGTGGTGAGCGCGGAATCGGTGTACCAGAACGGTTCGGCGAGTCGCCCGGAGTCGACCATCGGGTGGGCGACGGGGTCGTTGACCGCCCTCTCCAGGACGCTGACGCGGAGCTCGTGCTCGGCATCGTCCTGCGGCACCAGGAACCGCATGGTGGCGCTGGTGACCTCGGCGTTCTCCAGAGCGGCGGCGTGACGCTCGGTGTGGTAGCTCTCCAGGAGCGCCTCCCCTGCCCAGCCGTCACGCACGTAGGCCAGTTTCCAGGCGGCGTTCTCCGCGTCCTGGACCCCGGAGTTGAGGCCGCGCGCGCCGAACGGGGCGACCAGGTGGGCGTTGTCACCGGCGAGCAGAACGCGCCCCGAGCGCATGCGGTCGGCAACGCGGGTGTGGAAGCGGTACACCGAGTGCCAGACGATCTCGTAGGGGGTGTCGCCGATGATCTGCCGGATGCGGGCGTCCAGGCGGCCGCTGGACTCCTCCGCCTCCAGGTCGAAGTCGGAGGGCACCTGCCAGTCGATGCGAAAGACCGAGTCGGGGCAGGGGTGGATGAGGACCTGGCGCCCCGGGTTCCACTCGGGGTCGAAGTAGAAGCGGCGTTCCCGCTCCCAGTCGCCGAGGTCGGCCCGGATGTCGCAGATGAGGAAGCGGTCGTCGAAGCTCGTGCCGGAGAAGTCCAGGCCGAGGGCCTTGCGCACCACGCCGCCGTGAGCCCCCATGCACGACAGCGCGTGCGAGCCACGCAGGCGTACCGGGCCGCGCGGGGTGGCGCACTCCACGGTGACGCCGTCGGCGTCCTGGTCGATCGCGGTGACCTCGTGGCCCCAGCTGATCCGCACCCCGGCCTCGGCCAGGAGCCCGTCGAGGACCTCCTCGGTGCGGGACTGGGAGATGTTGACGAAGGAGGGCAGGGAGGAGGCGCCGGGGTCGGGCAGGCGCACGCTGAAGAGCTCGTGCTCCCGGTAGAAGGTGCGGGCCGTGTCCCAGGTCAACCCCTCCTCGATGATCCGTCCGCCGCCGAGCCACTCCCAGACGTCGAGGACGTCGCGCTGTTGGCAGATGGCCTTGGAACCGACCGCGTCGCGTTCGGGGCGGCCGTCGACGACCAGTACGGGGACCCCACGGCGGGCCAGCAGCAGGGCCGCGGTCTGACCGACCGGCCCCGCGCCGAGCACCAGGACGGGGTCGGTGCCGGTGTCGGCTGGGGTGCGAGGCGCGGGGGGGCGCATGATGGACTCCGTTCGTGGGGCGCCCCGTACGGGCGCGGTCGATGGGGTGGGGGCGGTCAGCCCTGGAGCTGGGCCCAGACCTCGCGGTCGCGGTCGGCGGTCCAGATGACCGGGCGCTCGATACCGGAGAACTCGTCCCACAGGCGGGAGACGTCGAAGGGCAGGCAGTGCTCGAAGATCGGCCAGTGGCCGTAGCCGTCGACCAGGGCGGCGTGGGTGGCGGTGAAGGCCTCCTTGAGGGTGCCGCCGCGTTCGTGGACGGCGCCGACCTCGCGGATCATCACGTTGAGGAAGGCGCGGGTCTGCTCGATGGCGGCGTCGACCTCGTCGCGGCCCCGGCTGACGGCGCCGCGCCCGCCCACGAGCATCTCGGCGCCCAGGGCCTTGACACGGTCGAGGGTGGACCCGGCCCAGTCCTTGTGGAAGGCGTCGCCGGTGTAGAGGGCGGCCTGGGCCTCGACGAGGTCTCCGGCGAAGAGGATCTTCTGCCGAGGCAGCCAGGCGACGACGTCGCCCTCGGTGTGGCCCCGCCCGAAGTACTCCAGGACCAGTTCGCCCCGGTCGCCGCCGAGGTCGATGGTGGTGCGGTCGGCGAAGGTCTGGGTGGGCCAGGTCAGCCCGGGCACGGAGTCGGCGTCCTTGGCCAGTCGCGGCATGCGACCGAACTCGCTGGCCCAGTCCTCCATGCCGCGTTCGCGGATGAGCTCGTGGGTCTTCTCGTGGGTGAGGATGACGGTGGCGTCGAAGGCGCTGGCGCCCAGGACGCGGACCGCGTGGTAGTGCGAGAGCACCAGGTAGCGGACGGGCTTGTCGGTGTGCTCGCGGAGCTTGGCGAGCCACTCCTTGGCGGCGGTGGGGGTGGCCAGGGCCTCGAAGGCGACCACGAAGTCCTCGCCCTCGATGGCGCCGACGTTGGGGTCGCCCTCCGCGGTGAGGGCGTAGACGCCGTCGGCCAGGACCTCCAGGGTCTGCTCCTTGACCTCGGTGTCGGCGGATGAGGCGAACGGCTTGGCTGCCATGGTCGGTGCGCCCTTCACTCGTCGCGGGCGGCTGCCGCCGCCCAAATGATCAAACGTTTGATGAAAAAGACCATAACGTGCTCCGCGCCACAGGGCCAAGAGGCCCAGAACCCCCGGAGCGGTGATGCAGATCACTCCACCAGGCTACCCACCGTGCCCCCTCTGTCACGGGCCGACCTCCCCGACGGAGGGCGATCGGGAGGTGACGCCCGAGCCGCGACGGGACGGACGCCGATCACTCCCCGTACTAGGCTGGTCCGCGTGACTCACAACACGGCACCCCCCGACGAGCTCACCTTCTGGTCGTTCGTGGACTACGCGGTCCACAAGGCCGAACGAGAACTCCCCACGGTCAACGCCGAGGCCATGCGCATGGTGCTGACCCTGAACCGGGCGACGAGCATGGTCGTCTACGACCTGGAGTCCACCGTGCACCGCCCCCGGGGGTGGACCTGGCCGGGGTTTCGCGTGCTGTTCGCCCTGTGGCTGGCGGGGCCGATGGAGGCCAAGACCACGGCGGAGATCTCCGGCATGAGCCGCGCAGCGCTGTCCGCGCTGCTCAACACCCTCGAACGCGACGGGCTGCTGACCCGCGAACGCGCCGTCCACGACCGCCGCGCCCTCCAGCTCAGCCTCACCGAGGCCGGATACGGGGCGATCCTCGGAGTCTTCCGCGCCCACAACCGCAGGGAGAGCGCCTGGGCCGAGGCGCTCGAACCCGAGGAGCGCCGCGAGCTGGTACGCCTGCTCAACAAGCTGATGGCCGGTTCCACCGACGCCCAGGCCAAGTTCCGCAGCTGAGACGGTCGACGCGGTCGACGCCGCAGGACGCGAAGGGAACCGAGAACCCGTGAGCCCGACCCGAACCCGGCGCGCGGTGGCCGCCGCCACCGCCGTCGCCGCCGCCCACGGCCTGGCCGCGGACGACGCCGTCGTCCTCCAGGCGTCGAACCGGATCACCCTGCGACTCCTGCCCTGCGACATCCTGGCCCGGGTCGCTCCCCCGGGCGTGGACTCGACGCGGACCGAGGTCGAACTCGCCCGGCGGCTCGCTCTGACGGGTGCGCCCGTTGCCGCGCCCGACCCCCGCGTCACGGCCCGCGTCCACGAGCACGACGGACTCGACGTCACCCTGTGGACCCACCACGCGGCGGTAACGACCTCGCGGGTCCCCGCCCCCGACTACGCCCTGGCCCTCACCCGGCTGCACGACGGGCTGCGCGGGATCGACCTCGACACCCCGCACTTCACCGACCGCGTCGCCGAGGCCCGCGCACTCGTGGCCGACCCCCACCGCACCCCCGCCCTCTCAGGTCCCGACCGACGACTGCTCGCCGACACCCTGCGCGACACGGAGCGCGGCATCGCCGAACACGACGCCCCGGAACAACTCCTGCAAGGCGAGCCGCACCCCGGAAACCTGATCGCCACCGCACGGGGGCCGCTCTTCGTCGACCTGGAGACCGTCTGCCGGGGGCCGGTCGAGTTCGACCTCGCACACGCACCCGAAGCGGTCGCCGACCACCACCCGGCCTTCGACCCCGAACTGCTGCGCCGGTGCCGCCTCCTCGTGCTGGCGATGATCACCACCTGGCGCTGGGACCGCCACGACCGGTTCCCCGACGGACACCGACAGGGCGCCGCGTGGCTGGACCAACTGCGCACCGCGACCGAGGGCTCGGGCTCCCGCTGAACCGCCCCGGGCCCGGCACACCCGAAAGAGTCCAATCACGGCCGATTGGACCTTGAACCACCCCCGGGCGCCTGTGAACATGCGGTCCATGAACCAGACCGCACGCACGAGCCTCAGCCAGGCACGGACCCAGTTCTCCCCCCAGGGCACCTACCTCAACACCGCCACGCACGGCCTCCTGCCCCACCGCGCCCGCCAAGCCCTGGAGCAGAACCTCCACGAGGTGGCGACCGGCCGGTTCTCCCCCGGGTCCGTCGACGCCGCCGTCGACGCCGCGCGCGCCTCCTACGCCCGACTGGTCGGCGTCGACACCGAGAACGTCGCCGTCGGCACCCACACCGCACAGTTCGTCGGAACGGTCGCGGCGAGCCTGCCGGCGGGCTCGGAGGTCCTGCTCGCCGAAGGCGAGTTCACCTCCGTGGTCTTCCCCCTGATGGCCCGGCAGGCACACGGCGTGCGGGTCCGGGAGGTGCCCCTCGATCAGCTGCCCGAGGAGGTCGGCCCGGCCACCGCGCTCGTGGCCGTCGCCGCCGTGCAGTCCGCCACCGGCCGCGTCGCCCCGATCAGGGAACTGCGGGCCGCCTGCACCGACCACGGCGCCCGGCTCCTGCTCGACACCAGCCAGTCCGCCGGATGGCTCTCCACCCCGGTGCACGAGGCGGACTACGTCGTGTGCAGCACCTACAAGTGGCTGCTCGGCCCCCGCGGGGCGGCCTTCCTGACCGGCACCGAGGAGGCCCTGGCCGCGCTCTCGCCCCTCGCCCCGGGCTGGTACGCGGGGGCCGACCCGTGGGACTCGCTCTACGGGGGGCCGCTACGACTCGCCCACGGGGCGCGCGGGCTCGACCTGGCGCCGGTGTGGCCCGCCTGGATCGGGCTGGCCCCGGGGCTCGCGCTCCTGGAGGAGATCGGGGTGGAGGAGGTACACGCGCACGACGTCGCCCTGGCGGACCGGTTCCGCAACGCCATGGGTGAGGAAGCCGGGGGCTCGGCGATCGTGTCCCTCCCCGTACCGGAGGGCACCGCCGGACGCCTCGAAGAGGTCGGGATCTCCGCCGCCCTGCGCGACGGCCGCCTGCGGGTGGGCTTCCACCTGTACAACACCGAAGAGGACGTCGACCGGCTGGTCAGCGCCCTGACCTAGGCCGACCGGCCAGCCCCGGCCCGGTCAGCTCAGGCCGACCGGGCCGTGACGCGGCCAACGGGCACGGTGGCGGGGCACGACCGATGCCCTGTGAGGAGGCGTCGGCCGTGCCCGGCCGCGTATCGCGGTCAGTCCACGCGTTCGACCACGAACACGGGGATGACCCGGTCGGTCTTCTCCTGGTAGTCGGCGTAGGGCGGGTAGGCGCTCACCGCACGATCCCACCACCGTCGCCGCTCCTCGCCCTGGACCTCCCGGGCACGGGCGGCGAACGGGGCCGGGCCGTCCTGGAGCGCGACCTCATCGGGCGCCGCGCGCAGGTTGCCCACCCACGCCGGGTCCTGCGGCGCCCCGCCCTGGGAGCCGATCACCGCGTAGGCGCCGTCGTGCTCCACCCGCATCAGGGCGGTCTTGCGAACCTTGCCGCTGCTGCGGCCGCGCGTGCTCAGGATGATCACCGGCATCCCGGTGTCCATGAGGGTGTCGCCCTCCCGACCGCCGGTGCGCTCGTACAGCTCCACCTGGTCTCGGACGAACTTCGACGAACTCGGCTCGTACTCGCCCTGGAGTACGCCACTGGCGGTCATCGCTCTCCCCGGTGCTCGGTTACGGAGTCCTCCCCGATCGTGCCACGCCCGCGAACCCCGGCGGAGGCCCGACGCGCCTCCCCTCCTGGGCCGTGCTCAGAAACCCTGGTCGCAGAAGGGCGACTCGGGACGGAACAGCGCGGCGTCCCACGCGGCCACGGCTCCCGGGGTGTGCTCGACGAGCAGCCCGTTGCGCAGGAACCCAGTGAGCGTGTTCCCGCCCAGGTGGACCGCGCCGAGGCGGGCCACGTCCAAGGAGACGTCGGGCGCGTCGCGGGTGGTCTCGCAAGCGGCGCCGGAAGCGTCGGCGCTCAGCCGCCAGCGGCCCTCGTTCCAGGGGGCGTGCCGGTCGGTGACCTCCAGGACCAGGTCGACCGGGGCGGCGTAGGAGCGTTCGGCCAGGGCGGTGCGCACGTCCACCAGGCGCACCCACAGGGAGTCGTCGTAGGTGGTGACCAGCCGTTGGGGGTCGACCAGCAGGAAGTGCGCCGGGTCGTCGCCGGCCATGCCGTCGAAGACCAGCCGAGCGACCAGGTCGCGGCTGGCCAGGTGCTCGAACAGCGTGGTCCACGCGGCGGGGGTGACGGCGAGGAGCTCCTTCACATGGACCTCGGAGCAGGGGTTGGCGTCCTCCCACCGGTTACGGGTGCGGTACAGCGCATAGCCCACCGGCCCCTCCATGCCGTGGACCACGGCGGCCTTGAGAAGGCTGCGGCCCTCCCGATCGTCGGCGAGGTCCCTCAGGGCGCTGTCCCAGAACGCCGGGGAACGCCGGAGCCGACCGACCTGGCGGGCGGTGACGGCGGCGTGGACCAGCTCCAGGTCGGCGCGCGCCCTGGAGGCGTGGGTGAGCTCCACGAAGAGCGCGGGATCGCGCGGGGCGTCGGGGCGCAGACCGGTGTGCGAGGTGGCGAGCCTACCCGTGTACTCGCTGGTCGCCGGGGCGTAGCCGAAGCGGCCGTAGATGGAACCCTCGGAGGCCCACAGAACCGCGAGGGACTCACCGCGCGCGTGGACGTCCGCGAGCTGTTGGCGCATCAGGGCGGAAAGGACGCCCTGACGGCGGCGGGTGGGCCACACACCGACCCCGGTGACCCCCGCGACCGACCGGGTTCCGCCAGGCAGGGTCATCTGGAAGGGGAAGGAACTCACCGACCCGATCACCCGGCCGTCGCCGACGACCCGTTCGTCCTCGGTGGTGCGGTGCCGGTGGGGCCAGTCCGCCTCCACGGCCACCAGGAGGCGGTCGAAGCCGTTCTCCTCGAAGAGCGGGGAGAGCCGGGCCTGGGAGGTCGCCCGCTCGTCCGGGGCGAGGAGTGCCTCTCCGACCGTCTCGACGACGGCGGTGAAGTCGTCCCTGCCTCCGGTACGGACCGTCCAGCCCTGTGGTTCTGCCTGGCTCATGTGTGTGTCGCCCTCCTGGGGGTGTGGCCGGTGTGTGGAGTCGTTCTACCAGCCGGTCGGAGAGCGCGGCCAACGGTTTTCCGGGATGCTGGGAGGGGAAGTGGAGGTGCCGAGGTGACGTCGCCCCGGTTTCTGGAAGGATGAGCGCACAGCGGGAGCCGCCGTTGGCGGTCAACCAGGCCAAGCGGAGACAACGAGCCGCGTTGTCGCAGGTCATGAGGCGCAAGCCCCACGCACGTGGGGATGGACCGCACCAGGCCGACGAACTGGCCGGGCGAGTCGAGCGAGCCCCACGCACGTGGGAATGGACCGCTGAGATACCCCTGGTCACGGTTCTGCGTGTCGCAAGCCCCACGCACGTGGGGATGGACCGACCAGTCTGGCTGCTGGCGCACTCGTGCTGCGGAGGAAACACCCGCCATCCGAGGCCGTTCCACCTCCGACTGTGGAACGGGAACCCCCTGGTCGCGATGCACCACGCTGTCCCTTCCGGGCATCCGGGTGCTTCTGATCGGGTTGAGGACACCGAGAGGTTGGAAGGAAGTGATGGTGACCTCCACCCCCTGATGACGAGGACCTCCATGTCGCCCTCCCTGCCGCGTGCGCAGTACCAGGCCCTGATCCTCGACTTCGTCGGGGTCCTCACCGAGGGTGTGCGCGAGGCCCTTCAGGGGTGGTGTGTGGAACAGGGGCTCGCGCCACGTGCCTGGGGCACGGCTTTGAACCATCACCCCGAGGGACGCCGTCTCTACCTGGAACTGGAGGCCGGGCGACTCACGCAGCAGGAGTGGAACAGGTCCACCGCCCGCCTCCTGGGGGTCGACGAGCACGAGAACCTCATGGGGCGGGCCTGGGAGAGGGTACGCCCAGCTCCTGACATGATCGGGCTGGCGCTCGCAGCGCGACAGTCGGGGTTGAAGACCGCGCTGTTGTCCAACAGCTTCGGGTTGGACCCCTACGACCCCTATCGGAGGCTGGGGGTGCACGAGTTGTGCGACGTCACGGTGCTCTCCGAAGTGGAGGGGGTCGCCAAGCCGCACCCGGAGATCTACCGGCGGACACTCGAGCGCCTGGGTGTGCGGGGTGAGAGGTGCGTCTTCGTCGACGACAACCCCGACAACCTTCTCCCCGCACAGGAACTGGGGATCACGACGGTTCTGGCGGACGGTCGGCCAGGTCTGGCCTCGCACGTCAGGGGTCTGCTGGGCGTCCCCGACCCGGTCGGGGGCGGATGACCCGGACCGGCGGAGGCCACTCGTAGCTCCGGCTCAACGGTCGGGCCGGGCTCCTCGCACAGTGAGTGCGTCCGGGAGTTCCTCCGCGCTGGTCGGGGGACGGTGGGCCGCGCCCTGGCGGGGAGGCAGAATCGGCGTATGCGAAGAACTCCGGCATGGCCCCCCACCGCGACCCGAGAGGCCCCCGCCCCGGCGCCACGAACGCCCCTGGCGGACTCCGCTCGTCTCCCCCGATTCCGCTCCCGGCGCGGGTGATCGGGTTGGCCGACGACCACGCCGACGACCACGCACGCGACGTCCACGGGCCGTCCCTCCCGGCTGGTGGCGCCCACGAACGGGCCGACGTCGACCCTCCGGGCACACTGCCGGTGCCCGGGTGGGTGGACTCGGCTGTGCCCGTCCGCCAGCACGCGGTGGGCGACCTGTTCGCCGACGTCCGCGTTCCCGGCTCCGAGGACACCGGGTTCCCGCCCTACGTGGCCAGGGACGTGGACCCCCAGCTCGACTCGCTCCTGGCCACGGCAGCCGCCGCACCGCGCGGAGAACTGGTCCTGGTGGCCGGTCCCCCGAACGTGGGCAAGACCCGCACCCTGGCCGCCGCGCTGGGCCGTGTCCTGCCCGACCGGGTGCTGCTGGCCCCGCCCCGGGGCACCGACCTACGCCCCCTGCCCGCGTGGCTCAACGCCAGGGCCGAGCGCGCTCCTCGGGGGTGGGTGATCTGGTTGGACGACCTGGACCACCACCTGGCCTCGGAACTGCCCCAGACTCTGGTCGCCGCACTCGGCGCGGCCGACGCGGTGGTGGCGGCCACCATCCGGCGTGACCGGCTGGAGGACCTGCGCCCGGGCGACGTCGACGAGGACCGTCCCCGGTTGTGGACCGGGTTCTCGGCGCTCGACGTCGCACCGGTCGTCGTCGCACGCCGCTGGAGTCCCTGGGAACGCGAACGCGCGCGTGCCAGCGGCGACGAACGCCTGGCGGAGGCCGTGACCGCGGCCGACGAGCGGTTCGGGGTGACGGAACGGCTCGCGGCGGGCCCCGTGCTGGAGCCGATCTGGAGCGGCGGCCCCGACAACGGCCATCCGCGCGGGTACGCGCTGGTCGCGGCGGCCGTGGTGCTGGCACGGATCGGCGTGTCCGGCCCGTTGACGCGGGAAGAGATCGAGGCCGCCCACACCGCCTACCTGCCCGATCCACCGCCCCTCTTGGAGGACGCCGACCAGGCCTGGGCATGGGCCACCCGCCGACGCGACGGGCTGCCCGGATTGCTGGTACCCGCCGGTCGGCAGGGCCGGTGGCGGGCGTTCGGTTCCCTCACCCTCAGGGGGATGCCGCCCGAGGGCGTGTGGCGCACGGCCCTGGACCTGGCCACCGAGCGGGAGCGGATCACCGTCGGGGTCACGGCGCTGAGCGCCCGCAGGTTCGACATCGCCGAGGCGGCCTTGGAACCGTTGGCTCGCCAGGGGGACCTCGAGGCGATGTACCACTACGCGGACCTGACGTCCCAGCGGGGGACCGGCAAGTGGAAGTGGATGGCCCAGGAGTGGTTCGAGAAGGCGGCCGAGCGGGGGCACGTCGACGCGATGGTCGAGCTCGGCCGTCTGCTGTGGTTGGAGGAGGGGCTGGAGTCGTGGGCCGAGGAGTGGTACCGCAAGGCCGCCGACCACGGTCATCCCGACGCCGTGTGCGCGCTCGCGACACTGCTGTCGGAGGAGCCCGGCCGGGAGGAGGAGGCCGAGGAGTGCTACCGGCGGGCCATCGACCAGGGTGACCCCGACGCGATGCAGGGGCTCGGATACCACCTGAGGGACGCGGGGCGGGAGGAGGAGGCCGAAACCTGGTTCCTCCGAGCCGCCGAACAGGGCCTGAGCGACGCGATGGAGCAGCTGGCGGGAATGCTGGCGAAGAAGCCCGGTCGGGAGCAGGAGGCCGCCACGTGGAACCGGCGAGCCCGGGCTCAGCACGCGGCGATGCGCGAGCGGTTCGCCGACGCCGAGTGGTGGCTGGAGCCCGGCTCCTGGAAATGATCTCTTGCGGCAACGCCACCGGCGTGGAGTGAGTTCCCGCTGGGCCCGCTCCGCCTCCGTGCCGTCGTGGTGGTCGGTCGGGCACCCACGGGCGCCTACGGGCACGGCGGCCTCCCGCGCGCGCTGACAGGCCGGTCCGGGTCGGACCTGCCTCCAGCGGGCTCCAGGGCCGGTTCTCCGGCCGGGTCCGGTCATGGCCCGCACCGGCCACACCGGCTCCGGTCCGGTCGGCAGGGGGTAGAAGAGGGTGAGGCGGGCGCGCCGCGCGCCCGGGAGCGGGAGGCGAAACGTGTACAGAGCCAAAGGCGGCCCCTCGGTGGGGGTGCGCCGGGGCGAGGCGCCCCTGGAGCCGGTCCCCGAGCCGGAACCGGTCCCGGAGCCCGAGGAGGGCGGGAAGCCGGAGTGATCCCCGCCCCCGCCGGCCGGCGGGGGCGGCCCCGTACCCGTGCGTGCTCCCCTCGCCCCGGGTGCCCGCCACTCCCGGGGCGAGGGGATGTCACACCAGGAGCGGCACGGCGACAGGGCGGGCGATCACGGCGACGCCCAGCTGAGCGAGAGCGACCGGTCCGGCACCGAGGCGCCGCCCGGCACGGTGCGCCACCGGCCGTCGGCACGGCGACGACGCCGAGGGCATCGCCGGGATCACCAGCGGGCCGGTCGTCGGCGCGCGAACACCCCAGGTGCGGTTCGCTAACCTGCGGGGACGGCGGGGGCCGCCACCAGCAGCATCAGGGGTGCCGCGGCCAGCGACACCCATCGGATCGCGACCTCCACCGGCGACCGGCCCGTGTGGAACGCGACCGGGGACCGGAACATCCACCACCGCTTCCCGTTCACCTTCAACGGCCACGCCAGCGGCACCCCCGAGCGGGTCAGCCAGTCCCCCAGCACGTGGGTCAGCGACCCCACCGCCACGGTCAGCCCGATCAGCCACGGCGCACCGCCCGGCGCGTACACCGCCGTCGTCGCGCACACCACCGCGAGGACGGCCGCCGCGATCGCCCGCTTCCGTTTCGGGCCCCACCCCTTCAACGACCGGGCGACCGTGCCAGCGCCCAGGGCCGCCATGGCGAACACCACCAGCGCGGTCCCGAGCGGCGCGACGGCGGCGACGACGTACCCGAGGAGGCCGAACACCAGTACGGCGGGGACCGTGTGCGTGAGGTGGCGGTGCCCGCCGTCCTTGCCCGCCTCCAGCTCGTAGCGGGTGCCGGTGGCCGCGTACACCCGCCGTGACAGGGCGCGCAGCCCCTCCGACACCTTCTCCGACACCAGCCCGAGCGACCGGCCCACGGACGACCCGGGCTCGTCCAGGTCGGGGAGCAGGGCGGCGCCCGCGCCGACGGCCGCGCACACGAGAACGTCACTGACCTGAGCGCCGGCGAGCGCGCCGACGGCGGCTCCGGCCAGCACACCGGTGGCGGCGTGCGAAGAGCCCATCATGGGGGGACCTCCAGGGGTGGGGGGAACGGGGGGCACGACCTCTGGGGTAGAGCGTCCCAGGAGCGGCGGGGGGACGCCAACCGCTCCCCTGGCGGGCGGTCGCGGGCACCGCGCCCCTCCGTCCGGAGGACATGACGGACGACGTCATGGCGCTGGGGGCACGGGTGTCCCGGCCGGCCGGGACACCCGTGTGCCTAGAAGATGACCCCGCAGAAGGGCGCGTCCACGCGGTGCAGGGCCGTGTCAAGCCGGGCGACGGTTCCCGGGGTGTGCTCGGTGACCAGACCCGCGCGGAGGAAGCCCGTGAGTGTGGTCTGGCCCAGGTGGGCGGCCCCCAGGTGGTGTACGTCCAGCGACAGGTCGGGCTCGTCGTCGGTGAGCTCCACCCGGGCACCGTCCGTGTCGGCCTTGATCCGCCACCGCCCGGCGTTCCACGGCGCGAAGCGGTCCGTCACGGCCACGACCCCCTCGAAGGGGGCCGCGTAGGGCCGCTCCGAGAGCGCTCCGGCCACGTCCACCAGCCGCAGCCACAGCGACGGGTAGTGCACGGCCACCGCGCGTCCCCGGTCGGGGAGGAGGTGGTGGAGCGGGCAGTCCGCGGGCAGGAACGGGAAGAACACCTTCGTGACCAGGTCACGGCTGAACAGGTGGTCGAAGAGGGCCGCCCAGGCGGCCGGGGTGGTGGCGGTGATCTCCTGGACGTGCGCCTCGCCCTGCGCGCCGTCGTCCTCCCACTTGGCCTTGACCCGGTACAGGGCGTAGCCGAGGGGGCCGTCCGGTCCGCTCACCACGGCCGCCATGAGGGGTGCCTTGTCCCCGCGCCGGGCGGGGCCGTCGAACAGCGCGCGGTCCCACCAGGGCTCCGTGCGGCGGAACTGGCCCACCTGGACGGCGCAGACGTCCTCGTGGACGCGTTCCAGGTCGGCGCGGAGCCGGGCGGGTTCGCGCAGCACCACGCGCAGTTCGGGGTCGCGGGGGGCGTCGGCGCGCAGGGCGGCGTAGGGGCGGGTCAGGGTGGTGTCGAGTTCCGTGCAAGCGTTGCCGTAGCCGAACCGCTCGTAGATGGCTCCCTCGGAGGCCCACAGCGCGGCGTAGCGCACGCCCTCGGCGCGGATGTCGGCGAGCTGGCGGCGCATCAGCGAGCTGAGCACGCCCCGGCGGCGGTGGGTGGGCCACACACCGACTCCGGTGACCCCCGCCACGGGCACGCGCCCCTCGGGCATGGTCATCTCGAAGGGGAAGCGGTTGGCGGTACCGATGACCTCGGGTTCGTCCTGGGTCTCGTCCACGGCCACCAGGACCCGGTCGTAGCCGACGGCGCCGTGGAGCGGTCTCATCCGCTCCAGCAGCGAGTCGATGTCCTCGGGGAACAGCAGGCTCTGCCCGAAGACCCTGGCCGCCTGGGCGAACTCGTCCGTGTCGGTGCCTCGTACGGTCCAGCCCCGGGTCGGTGCGTCGGGGTTCACCCTCGTGTCGTCAGTCATACGGACAGGCTTACCAGGGGCGGTGAAGCGGCGGCCAGTGGTTTTGGGCGTGGTGTGGGGCTCCCTTCGGGCGGGCCGGGTGAGTAAGTCGGCCGGGCCCGGGGCACGCTCAAGTGGTGACGACACGACGAATCCCCTCCCCCTCCCCCGCGCTGGTCGTCGGGGTCGACGCCGGGGGCACCACCACACGCGCCCTGGTGACCACCCTGACCGGCGAGCGGCTCGGACGGGCCCGTTCCGGCGGCGCCAACCCCAACACGCACGGCCCCGACACGGCGGCCGAGCGGCTGACCGAGGCGATCGGCGCCGCGCTGGACCGGGCCGGACCCGACGCCCGTGACGCCGTGGCGGCGACCGTGGTGGGGCTCGCCGGGTACTCCGGGCTGCGTGACCCGCGCGTGCGGTCCCGGTTGGACACGGCGTTGGTCAAGGCCGGGCTGCGCCCCACCGGTGAGGAGTTCTCCGGTGACGACGCCGTGGCCTTCGCCTCGGGCAGCTCCGAGCGCGACGGTACGGTCCTCATCGCTGGGACCGGGGCGATCGCCTCCCGGGTCGAGGACCGTCGGCGGGTGAGGTCGGCCGACGGCATGGGTTGGCTGATCGGCGACGAGGGGTCGGCGTTCTGGATCGGGCACCAGGCGGCGCGGGAGACCGCGCGCCAGCTGGGCCGGGGCGGTGAACTGAGTCCGCTGGCCCGCACGGTGGCCAAGCGGGTGATCCCGGGGCAGCGGCCGAGCGGTTCGGAGCGGCGTCCGGAGGAGCACGCCCGCGACTTCGCGCGCACGTTGACCTCGGCGCCGCCGATCGGGCTCGCGGAGCTGGCTCCGCTGGTCTCGGAGGCGTTCCTGGCGGGGGACCCGGCGGCCGTGGTGATCGTGAACGCCGCCGCCGGGCACCTGGCGCAGTCGGTGCACCAGGTGCGCACACCCGGGGAGCACCTGCCCGTGGTCCTGTCCGGCGGTGTGCTCACCGGTTCCGCTCCGGTCCGGGAGGCGTTGGCGCACAAGCTCACCATGGGTACCGGCGCGCCGGTGCTGGTGGCGGGGAGTACCGCCGGGGGCGCGGCCTGGATGGCGGCGCTGCGCGCGGGCGCGGACGAGCGGGACGTGGACCTGCACGGCGCGTTCACCCGTCCCGCGGGGTGGTCGGGGGACTGAGCGGTGCCCCGGTTTGCCCGTTTCCGCGTCCGCACCCTACTGTGGGTCCGGTTAGGTTTGCCTAACCTCAAGAGAGTGGGGGAGTCGTGACGGAGCGGCGGGAGCGTCCGAGAAGGACCGTGCACACCGGGCGGGTCGAGCGCGTGGAGCGCCTGACCCCGCACATGGTCCGCGTGGTCCTGGGCGGTGAGGGGTTGTCCGGGTTCGCCACGGCCGGCTGGACGGACAGCTACGTGAAGCTGCTGTTCCCGGCGCCGTCGCCCGACGACCCCGAGCCCTACGACATCGACACGGTCCGGGCCGAGCGCCCCCGTGAGGAGTGGCCGGTCACCCGCACCTTCACGGTGCGCTCCTGGGACGCCGGTGCCCGCGAACTGACGATCGACTTCGTGTACCACGGCGAGGTCGGCCTGGCCGGGGTGTGGGCGGCGGGGGCGCGTCCGGGCGACCGACTCCGCTTCCTCGGCCCCGGTGGCGGGTACGCGCCCGTTCCGGAGGCCGACTGGCACCTGCTGGCCGGAGACGAGAGCGCGCTGCCCGCGATCGCCGCGAGCGTGGCGGCCCTGCCCGAGGGCGCCATGGCCCACGTGTTCGTCGAGGTCGACACCCCCGCCGACGAACAGCCGCTCTCCTCCGGCTCCGACGTACGGGTGACCTGGCTGCACCGCCACGGCGCGGCACCGGGGTCCCTGCTGGTCCCGGCGGTGCGTGCCCTGGAGTTCCCTCCCGGTCAGGTGCGGGCCTTCGTGCACGGGGAGGCGCACTTCGTCCGCGACCTCCGGCGCCTGCTGCGGGTGGAGCTCGCCGTGCCCAAGGAGCACCTCTCGGTCTCCGGCTACTGGCGGTTGGGCCGCGACGAGGACGGCTGGCAGGCCTCCAAGCCGGAGTGGAACCAGAGTGTGGAGGCCGAGGAGGCCGCCGCGCTCGGCGCGCGGCCCTGACCCCGGCCCCGCCTCACAGGTCCAGGGCCTCCAGGGCGATCAGGTAGCCCTCGTTGAAGGTCGGGAACTGCGGGATGGTGTCCCGTAGCGCGGCGACCGGAAGCTCCATGCGCACGGCGAGCGCGGCGGTGTGAATCCACTCCGCGGCCTGCGGCCCGAACGCCCAGGCCCCCACCAGCACCCCGCGTCCGCGGTCGGCGACCAGCCCCAGCGTGCCGCGCGGGTCGGTCTCCATGGTCCAGGGCCGGGCCAGCACCGAGGGCAGGTCCGTCTCGGAGGTCGCCGTGTCGATCCCCCGGTCCCGGGCCTGGGCCGAGGTGAGCCCCACCGCGGCGATCTCCGGTTGGGCGAACACCACCCTGGGGACCCCGGTGTAGTCGGCCACCCGGTTCCCGCCGAGGATGTTGGCGCTGACCACCCGGCCCTGGTACTTGGCGACGTGGGTGAACATCGACCGGGCGGTGACGTCGCCCACCGCCCACAGCCCGGGGGCGACCCGGCAGCGGTCGTCCACCGGCAGCGCCGAGCGGTCGAGCTCCACCCCGAGCTCGGCCAGGCCGAGCTGGTCGCCGCGCGGGACGCGCCCGGTGGCCAGCACCATCACGTCCGCGCGTACCCGGTCGCCGCCGGTCAGTTCGGCGAGCACGCCGTCGCCGTCCCCGGTCACGGAGACGACCTCGCTGTTCAGCCGCACGCTGACGCCGTCGCGGTCGAACTGGTCGCTGACCAGCTCGCACAGGCGGGGTTCCTCGCGGTCCAGCAGCCGGGGTCCGCGCTGGACGACGGTGACCCGGGTTCCCATCCGGGCCAGGAACTGGCCGATCTCGACCCCGACGGCGCTGCCCCCGACCACGAGGGCGCTCCCGGGGATCTCGGTGAGGGTGGTGGCCTCGCGGTTGGTCCACAGCACGTCCGGCCCCAGGTCCTCCAGCCCGCCGATAGGCGGGACGAGCACCCCCGAGCCGGTGGCCACGACCACGTGGTCGGCGGTGTACTCGGCGTCGCCGACCGCCACCCGCCAGGGGTCGCGGCCCACGATCCGGGCGTCGCCGCGCAGGACCAGGGCGCCGCGCTCCTCGTACCCGTCGACCTGCCCGGAGTCGTCCAGGTGCCGGATCATCTGGTCCCGGTAGGCGCGCAGGGCAGGCCAGTCCAGGGCGGCGTCACCGACCCCGGCGGCGCCGTCCGCCTCGGCCCGCACCTCGGGTGTGCGCAGCAGGGTCTTGGTGGGGACGCAGGCCCAGTAGGCGCACTCGCCGCCGACGAGGTCGCGTTCGACCAACGCCACCCGGCGTCCGGCGGTGAGCAGACGGTCGGCGACCGTCTCCCCGCCCGGTCCCATACCGATCACGATCGCGTCCAGGTGTTCCATGTGCCTCGCTCCGCCGTGGTCCGGTGTCTCACTCCCCGATGGTCGGCCATCGGCGTGGCGGCGGGGAACCGACACGCCCGGAGAACCCGCTCGGCTCCGCCCCGCCACGCGGCCGGGGCCCTCGTACCGCGGCGCGCCGCCGGGCGGAGCGCACCACCCTCCCGGACGTGATGGAATAGCCGGTCGGTGGTCCGCTCGGTGCCGCCTCGCACCTCGTCTCGCCCGAAGGACCCTCGCGCCGCCATGTCCACGCTCGAACTGTTGCTCCTCCTCGACCTCCTGGGAATCTTCGCGTTCGCGCTGGACGGCTCCCTCACCGCGATCCGCACCGCGCGGGTCGACATCGTCGGTGTCATGGTGCTCGGGATGGTGACCGCCCTCGGCGGCGGCATCATCCGCGACGTCCTGCTGGGTGAGACCCCCGCCACCTTCCAGGACTGGCGGTACCTGGTGACGGCTCTGGCCGGAGGCACACTGGCGTTCTTCCTCAGCCGTCAGCTCACCCACCTGAACAAACCCATCCTGGTGTTCGACGCGGCGGGGCTCAGCCTGTTCGCGGTGATCGGGGCGACCAAGGCCCTGGAGTTCGGGTTCGGCCCGCTCCAGGCGGTACTGCTGGGCGTCATCACGGGCGTGGGCGGCGGCACCATCCGGGACGTGCTGCTCAACCGCGTGCCGACGGTGCTCAGCGCCAACTCGCACCTGTACGCCATCCCGGCGATGATCGGGGCGGTGTTCGTCGTGGTCGTGGACCTGACCGGGTTCGGACCCGGCTGGATCGCGGTGGTGGGTGCCCTGCTGTGCTTCACCATGCGCATCCTGGCCCTGCGGTACCGCTGGAACGCCCCGAGCCCGCCCGGCGCCCCGCCGCTCTAGCCGGGACGCCCCGGTGCGACGGGGTTCGGGGCGGGTCCGGGCGCTCGGTTCAGCCCTCCAGGGTGACCTGCCAGAGGTGGCCGTCGGGGTCCGCGCACACGCCCGAGTACCCCCAGGGCTGCCGCTCGGCCGGGGTGACGACCTCTCCCCCGGCCGCGCCGACCCGCTCCATCAGGTCGTCGACGGCCGACTCGGTGGTGAGCGTCCTGGTCATCAGACACTCGTTGGTGCCGGGCCGGGCCACCCGGCGGCTCTCGCCGAGGACCCAGGCCAGCCCGTCGGCGGGGATCAGTGTGAGCACGGCGTGATCGTTCACCCGCAGGCGCAGGGGTTCGGGCACGCCGTCCTCGGCGGGCTCTCCCAGAGCCGCGAATCCGAAGGCCTCCTGGTAGAAGTCCATCGCCCGCCTCCGGTCGGCGATGGGCAGGGCGATCTCGAAGAGTGGCGCGGGTGTGGTCATGGCGGGTTCCGTCCTTCGCTCGGGCGCCGCGTACGTTCGCGCGGCGCGTGTTCACACCTACCGACCCCCGTCGGCGGCCGAACTCATCGGGCCTCTCGGGTTCGCGGGCTCCGGACCGCGGTGCGGCGCAGGGTGGCGACCATGTCGGGGACCGGTTCGGGCGGGCGGGGACGGTGTACGGCGTAGATCTCCCTGGCCAGGTGGGTGCCGCTCAGGGGCCGACTGACCCATCCGCCGTTGTGCGAGGCGTCGAGGACGCTCTGGGGCAGGAGCGCCACTCCCACCCCCGCCGTGATGAGCGCGAGGGCGACCTCGTAGTCGCGGGTCTCGTAGGCGACGGTCAGGGTCACCCCGGCCGCCTCGGCGGCGGTGTCCAGGCTGACGCGGTTGTGGATGCCGGGGGCGCCGCAGATCCACTCCTCGTCGGCCAGGTCCGCCAGGGAGGGTTCGGTGTCCGCGACGGGGTGGCCGATGGGCGCCACCACCCTGAGCGGGTCGACCAGGAGGCGTTCGCGGTGCAGTCCGCCCGCGCGCGGCATCGGCACCCCGGGGTAGCGGTGGGTGATGAGCAGGTCGAGGTCGCCGGAGGTGACCAGTCCGAACCCGTCGGGCGGCTCGATGTCGGACAACGACAGCCGCACGTGGGGGTGCTCGTGTCCGAAGGCGGCGAGCGCGCCGGGGAGCAGGACCTTGCCCGCGCTGGCGAAGGCTCCCAGGGCGAGGCGGTCGGCCCGTTCGCCGGCGACGGCGCGGACGGCGGTCTCGGCGTCGCGCAGCTCGCCCAGGACCCGTTCGCCGTGTTCGAGCAGGACCTCGCCCGCCCGGGTCAGGACGGCTCCGGTGCGGCCGCGCTCCACCAGTCGGCAGCCGACCTCGCGTTCGAGTTTGGTGAGCTGCTGGGAGAGCGCGGGCGGGGTGAAGGAGAGCCGTTCGGCGGCGGCCGCGATCGATCCGGCGCGCGCGACCTCCACGAGCACGCGCACCCGGTTGGCGTCCAGCACGCGCCCACCCCCTTCCCACGCTTCCCGCCAGGCACGACACCGCCGTACCGGACAAAGTCTGACACAAAGTTTTGCTTCATGATCTTTAGCAGGCCCAACTTTAAGTTAATGGTCAGTAGCGGCAGAGTGGGACCATGAGCACCACGACCGCGCCCGCCGTGCCCACGGCCACCGACGTCCGCGCCGCCGCCGAACGCATCGCACCGTACGCCCGGCGGACCCCGGTCATGCGTGCCGAGATCGACGGCCGCCCCCTCACCCTGAAACTGGAGCACCTCCAGCGCACGGGCGCCTTCAAGCTGCGCGGCGCCCTCAACGCCCTGCTCGGCGGGGAGCCCACGGACCGGGTCGTCACCGCCTCCGGCGGCAACCACGGCCTGGGCGTTGCCACCGCCGCGAGCCTGCTGGGCATGCACGCCACCGTCTACGTCCCCGAGACCGTGCCCGAGGCCAAGGCCGAGCCGCTCGCGGACACCGGCGCCGAGATCGTCCGGGTCGGCGAGGAGTACGCCCAGGCCGCCGAGGCCGCGCGGACACGCGCGGAGGCCGAGGGCGTGCGCTACCTGCACGCCTTCGACGACGCCCTGGTCGTCGCCGGTCAGGGCACGCTCGGGCTGGAGATCGCCGCCGACGCCCCCGAGTGCGACTCGATCGTGGTCGCCGTGGGCGGAGGCGGGCTGGTCGCCGGGGTGCGGCTGGGCGCGGGCGGCCGCGAGGTCGTCGGGGTCGAGCCCGAGGGCTGCCAGAGCCTGCACGCCGCGCTGGCGGCCGGGCACCCGGTCAGCACCCCCGTGGACTCGGTGGCCTCCTCGGCGCTGGGCGCGGCCACCCTGGGCAGGGTGCCCTTCGAGGTGCTGCGCGCGAACACGGTGATTCCCGTCCTCGTCGACGACGCCGAGATCATCGACGCGCAGACCCGCCTGTGGAAGGAGTTCCGCATCGCCGCCGAGCCCGCCGCCGCCGTCCCGTTCGCCGCCTGGCTGGCCGGGCGCGTGCCCGGCGACCACCCGTGTCTGGTGGTGTGCGGCGCCAACGCTGACTGGCGACTGCACGGCTGACCCCCGCCACCTGCACTGATCCGAGCCGGTTCCTCCCCTTTTCGGTGCGTACGTGACGTGGCGCACTCCCTGTGCGACAGGTCATCGTTACCGGTGAGTCACCCTTACATTGAGGTCGGCTCCGTCCGACAACAAAAGGGAGAACACGTGCTCTACGGTGCGTTGCGGCAGACCGCGGCGGTCCTCGCCCGGACCCTGTGCCGACCGACCATCGAGGGCCGTGAGAACGTCCCGGCCACCGGCGCGGTCCTGTTGGCCAGCAACCACCTGTCGTTCGTGGACAGCGTGGTCATCCCGCTGTCGGTCACCCAGCGCCCCGTCCGGTTCCTGGCCAAGTCGGACTACTTCGAGGGCACCGGGGTCAAGGGGTACGTCACCAGGACGGTGTTCGGTTCCCTGGGCGCCATGCCCGTGCGGCGCGGCAACGCCCGCGACGCCATGATGTCGCTGGACATGATGCTGGACCGCCTCAACAAGGGCGAGGCCTGCGTGGTCTACCCCGAGGGCACCCGCTCCCGCGACGGCCGCCTCTACAGGGGCCGGACCGGCGTGGCCCACCTGGCCCTGGAGTCCAAGGCGCCGATCGTGCCGGTGGCGGTGTCGGGCACCCAGCGGGTGCAGCCGATCGGAGCCAGCATGCCGCGCCCCCACCCGTTCACCGTGCGCTTCGGCGAGCCCATGGACTTCTCGACCGGTTTCGACAGCATGGCGCCCGGCAAGGCCCGCCGGGTCATCACCGACGAGGTCATGGACGCCATCCACGCGCTGTCCGGCCAGGAGCGGGCCGACGGGTACAACGACTTTCGGGGCGAGGAGTAGGGCGCTGGGGCCGGGTCAGCCGCGGGCGCGCGGCCCCGGGCCCAGCAGCCCCACCACGAGCGATGTCACGGCGAGGGCGGCGGCGCACCAGAGCAGCCAGGTGACGCCCACGACCCCCACCACGCTCCCACCGACCAGCGCGCCCAGGGCGATGGCGGCGGTGAAGGCGCCCACGTACAGGCCCGTGGCCTGTTCGACGCGGTCCGGGGCGGCGCGAGTCATCCAGATCTGGCCCGCCACCGACACCCCGCCGTAGGCCAGTCCCCACAGGGCGACGGCCAGACCCGCCGCGACGGGAACCGTGCCGAGCAGGGCCAGGAGTGCCACGGCGGCGGCGATCCCCGCGGCCAGGACGACGAGGGTCGCCCTCTGTCGCCGGGCCGCCGCCGCACCGGCCGCGAAGTTGCCCACCAGCCCGAACAGGCCGTACACCAGCAGGACCAGGGCCACGGCGGAGGCGCCGAGCCCGGCACGCTCCTCCAGTACCGGCCGTACGTAGGTGTAGGCGGCGAAGTGCGCCGTGACCAGCAACACCACCGCGCCCAGACCGACCAGAACCGGCGGTGTGGCCAGGGCGGGCGGGCGTCCCCCTGCGGGGTGCGCGGTGGCGGGCCGGGGCAGTCGCGGCAGTGCGGCCAGCAGCGCCAGGGCCAGGAGCACGGCGGCCGCCGCGAGCAGGGCGAAGGCGGCGCGCCAGCCCAGGGCGTCGCCGACCACGGTGCCCACGGGGACCCCCGCCACGGAGGCCGCCGCGACGCCGCTGACCGTGAGGGAGACCGCCAGCGCGGCGTGGCGCGGGGCCACCAGTCGGAGCGCGACCGCCGCCGCCAGTCCCCAGACCGCACCCATGCCCGCTCCGAGGAGTACCCGGGAGGCCACGAGCGGGCCGAAGTCCGCCGCCAGGGAGGTCAGCAGGTTGCCGAGGGCGAGCACGACCATGGCGGCCGCCAGCACGGCGCGCCGGTCGAGCCCGCCGAGCAGGCGCGGCACCAGCGGGGCCGTGACGGCGGCGACCAGGCCGGTGACGGTGAGACTGGAACCGGCGGCCCCCGTGGAGACGTCCAGTCCCTCGGCCATCGGGGTGAGGACGCCGACCGGCAGCATCTCGGAGGTGACGACGACGAAGGTGCTCAGGGACAGCACCGCGACCGACGTCCACTGTCGTGGCGTGGTGTTCGGCGTGACCGGGCGACGGGTGTGGTCGGCCGGTGGCGGTGTGGGAGGCGTCGATGACGACGCGGTGGTACTCATGGGGCCAGCCAAGCGGGCCCCGGTGCGGCGAACAACGACGATCCGCTCAGCGATCGTTGAACTAGGCTCAACGATATGGCGAGTGCGCGCACGTCCCCGAACGGTACGTTGAACCAGGTCCACGTCCAGCAGATCGAATGCCTGGTCGTGCTGTCCGAGGAGCTGCACTTCGGGCGCACCGCCGAGCGCCTGGGCTACTCCCCCAGCCGGGCCAGCCAGCTCGTCGCCGCCCTCGAACGCCGGATCGGGGCGCGGTTGGTGGAACGCACCAGCAGGCGGGTGGCGCTGACGCGGTTCGGCGCCCAGTTCGTGGACGAGGTACGACCCGCCTACGAGTCCCTGGCCGCGGCCTTCACCCGCGCTCGGGACCGGGCGATGCGCGGGTCGCTGCGGGAGCTGCGCATCGGGTTCCACGGCAGTGTCCACGTCGAGGTCGCCGAGGCCTTCCGGCTGCTGCGGGAGGGGCACGGCGTCACGGTCGCGCTGAGCGAGATCCCGCTGGGGTCGCCGTTCGCGGACGTTCTGGAAGGTCGGTTGGACGCGGCGCTGGTGGAGCTGCCCTCGCACGAGAGCGAACTGACCGTGGGCTTTCGCTTCCCCCCGCAGGAGCAGTTCCTGACGGTGGCCGCCTCGCATCCGTCCGCGCCCGCGGGTCGGATCGGGGTGGAGGAGTTGGCCGGGTTCGACCTGGTGCGTCCGGCGGGCGACGCTCCCGGGTACTGGACGGCCGCGCGGGTACCTCCCACCACCCCGGCGGGCGTCCCGATCCGTTCGGCGACGGGCGTGCGCACCGTGCAGGAGGGGTTGGCCCTGGTCGCGTCCGGTGCGCACGCCATGCTGGTGTGCCGCCCGCTGGCCGAGCAGATCACCCGAGCGGACCTGCGCTGCCTCTCGGTGGAGGGGATGACCGAGCGGTCGCAGCTCGGGCTGGTCTGGCGCACCGACCGCACCGGTCCGCAACTGACGGCGCTGGCCTCCCTCCTGGCCGGTGTGTGCGACTCCCCTTCCACGAAGGTCAAGGGCTGACAAAACACCAGTTCACGACTTGATAGGCAAGTCATAGCTTGCCTATAGTGGGCGCGTGTCCGACGATCTGTTCAAGGCCCTGGCCGATCCGACCCGGCGCCTGATCCTCGACGAGCTGAGCGAGCGATCGGGGCAGACCCTGTTCGAGCTCTGCACACGACTGATCACCCGGCACCAGCTCGGCATGTCGCGCCAGGCCGTCTCCCAGCACCTCGCGGTACTGGAGGAGGCGGGCCTGGTCGAGAGCAGGCGCGAGGGGCGTTACAAGTTCCACACCATGAACCCGGCACCGCTGCGGCACATCGTCGAGCGGTGGCCCGGACCCGACCAAGGGGAGAAGCCGTCATGAGGATTCACATCAACAGCGTCTTCGTCGACAGCCAGGTCCAGGCCCTGGACTTCTACACGAACGTGCTGGGGTTCGAGAAGAAGCACGACGTGCCCCTGGGCGGACCGGAGGGCGAGAACCGCTGGCTGACCGTGGTCTCCCCGGAGGACCCCGAGGGCGCCGAACTCCTGCTGGAGCCCTCGGGCCACCCGGCCGTGGGGCCCTACCGGACCGCCCTGGTCAACGACGGCATCCCGGCGACCCAGTTCGCCGTGGACGACGTCCAGGCCGAGTACGAGCGCCTGCGCGACCTCGGGGTCACCTTCACCCAGGAGCCCCTCACCATGGGACCGGTGACCACCGCGGTGCTCGACGACACCTGCGGCAACCTCATTCAGATCGTCCACGCGGGCTGACCCGGGCACGGGAGGGCGCTCCCGTGGTCAGTGGTGTGCTCCGTGGTCCGCCTCCTCCGTGGCCGGGGCCGTCATCTCCAGGACGGGCACGTCGAGCACGACCTCGGTACCGCTGGAGAAGTCCAGGGTGACGGCGACGGAGTCCCCGACCGAGAGCGGCTCGGGGATGTCGTTGACCATCACGTGGTAGCCGCCGTCCACGAAGGTGGTGGTGCCCCCGGCCGGGACCGGGATCTCGCCGAGGGTGCGCATGACGGAGGCGCCCGACTCCGTGGTCTCGGTGGTACACAGCTCGGCGTCGGGCGAGGCGTCGGTGCGCACACCCGTGACGGCGTCGTCCGTGTCAGCGGTGTTGGTGACCGCCAGGTAGACCACGCCGACCTCCGGGTTGGCGGGTTCGGGCATCCAGGCGTCCTCGACGATGAGGGCGTCCGCCTCGGCCCCGCCCCGTTCGGGAGCGGGCGCGGCGGCCTCCTGGACGGTCGTGCCGGAGGAACATCCCGTGGCGAGCAGGGCCAGGGCCAGCAGGGTCGCGGTGCGGGTCTTCATGATGGGGTCCTGAGTCCGGTCGGGCCGCGTCACCACAGGGTGGCGGCGGGGTGGGGATCGTGGGCCGGGGGCACCGCGAAGACGGCGCTCCCCTCGTGGCTGACGAAGGCGTTGAGGGCGTCGCCGCCCTCGTCGAGTTCGCGCTGGACGGCGGTGAACCCGGCACGGGGGTCGGCCTGCCAGGCGGTGAACAGCAGCCCGGCGTCGCGTCGGCCTTCCCGCCAGCCGAGGTCGTAGTTGAATCCGCGCCGGAGCATGCGGGCGCCCAGGGTGCGTTCCGGGCTGGCCAGGCGGATGTGGGCGTCGGCGGGGATGACCGGGTTTCCGTCCCCGTCCCGGGCGGCCAGGTCGGGAAGGTCGTTCTCCCGCTCCCCGCCCAGGGGGGCGCCGTCCGACAGTCGGCGTCCGATCACCCGCTCCCGGTCCGTGGGAGCCAGGTCCGACCACGCGTCCAGGAACATGCGGACCCGGCGCACCACCACGTAGGTGCCACCGTCCATCCAGGCGGTGGCGGGGTCGGTGTGTGAGGCCAGGACCTGCGGCCCGAACCGCGCCTCGGCCGGGTCGGGGTTGACCGTGCCGTCGACCTGGCCCATGAGGTTGCGCGGGGTGGCCGAGGGGTCCCGCGCCGTCGCGGCCGCCCGCTGGAACCCGGGCAGCGACCAGCGCACCGTGGCCCGGTCCCGGACCAGTCCGAGCAGGTGGTCCACGGCGGCGCTGACCACGAGCGGGTCCTCGGCTCCCACGTGCAGCATGAGGTCTCCCCCGCACTGGTCGGGGTCGAGCCGGTCGGCCGCGAACGCGGGCAGGTCCTCCAGGGGCGCGGGGCGCCGGTCTCCGAGTCCGGCCCGGTCGAGCAGTCCCGCACCCAGCCCCAGGGTGACACCCAGCGAGGCCGGGTGCAGCCCCTGGGCGGGCGCCTCGGCTCCGAGCGCGGACAGACCCCGTTCGTGCAGGTCGAAGGCGTGTTCCCCCCACACGGACAGGACCTCCCGCGCCAGCTCTGACACCTCCTCGGGTTCTTCCGCCGCCAGGTCCACGGCGACCACGTGAACGTGGGCGGGAGTCGGGGTGAGCAGCGCCGGCGGACGACCGTCCTCGGGACCGCCCAGGGACAGGGTGAGGTCCCGGGCCGGGTCCCCGACGTCCAGGGCGCGGGCGGCGCCCACTCCCAGCAGACCCCCTGCGGCCAGGCCCGCCGCTCCGGCGGCGCCCAGCCCGGACAGGAGCCCCCTACGGGAGACCCCGGTTCCGGCGCTCACAGCAGTTCCGAGGCGAGCACGGGCAGCAGCGGGGCGATGTCGTCGGCACCCACCCCTTCGTCGAACATGCCCGCCGCCTCACCGCCGGGGGTCAGGACCAGGACGCGGCCTCCGTGCGAGACCAGGTACTCGCCCTCGGTGACCTCGGGAGCCTCGATCGGGATGCCGTAGTCCAGGGCCGCCCGCACCGTGTCGTCCACGTCCCCGCGCACCCCCTGGAAGTCCGGGTCGAACCGGTCCAGCCAGGTGCGCAGCTGCTCGTCGGTGTCCCGTTCGGGGTCGCTGCTCACCATCACGACGTCGAAGCGGTCGGCGTCGTCCCCGGCCTGCTCCAGGGCGAGGTTGATCTCGGCCATGGTCATGGGGCACACGTCGGGGCAGCTCGTGTACCCGAAGAACAGCAGTGTCAGCCGGTCGTCGGCCACGTCGGCGAACCCCCAGGGCTCACCGTCGACGGTGGTCAACCCGACACCCGACGCGGCCATGGGCTGGTCGGAGAGGTCGAGGTAGTGCTCGGCCCCGGCCAGGTCGGGTCCCCCGCAGGCGGTGGCGCCCAGCAGGGCGGCGGCGAGCACCAGGGAGCGTACGGGGGCCCGGCGTCGGTTCTTCATCGGTCGGTTCCTCACGGGACGGTGCGGTCGGGTCGGGGACGCGGGGGGCGCGGCGGGAGGAGGCGGGGCCTTCACGCCGCCTCCCGGAGCAGGCGGGCCAGGTCGCGGCGGCCCCGGGCCACCCGCGAGCGGACCGTGCCGATCGGGACGCCGGTGAGCGCGGCGACCTCGGCGTACGGAAGGCGCTGGACCTGGGTGAGGACGAAGGCGGTGCGCCGGTCCTCGGGCAGGGCCTCCAGCAGGGAGACCAGGGCCAGGTACTCGTCGAACCTTCCCGGCTCCGCGGAACCGGGACCGAGCGCCCGCTCCCAGTCGTCGACCGGTTCGGTGCGCGGCGAGCGCTCCCGGTCGCGGTAGCGGTCGGCGACGGTGTGCCGCGCCACGGACAGCAGCCAGGCGCGCACCGGGGCGCGTCCGGCGTAGCGGGGCAGTCCGCGCAGGGCCCGGTGGAAGGTCTCCTGGGTGAGGTCCTCGACCCAGGCGGGCTCGACCCGGCGCGCGATGTAGCGCACCACGTCGGAGCGGGTCAGGGTGAACAGGGCGTCCAGTGCCCCGGGGGCGCCGGCGCGGGCGCGCAGGGCCAGCCGGGACAGGTCGGAGTGCGTGTGGGCGTCGGAGCGCCCCTCACTTCGGGTCATGCGGATCGGGACTTTCTGTCGCCGCCCACGCGGCCGCCGCGCCGCCGTGGGGCGACGCGGGCCGCGGGGCCGTTCCGGGCAGGCGGTGCCGTGGGCACCGCGGGACACCGAGGGCGGCCTGACGGATACGGGGGTGGGCCCCCGGCCCCTCAAGGGCTCGGTCAGGCGGCCGGAACGTGCGGCGGGCCGCGCAGGACCCGGGAGTGGCGCAGGTAGGGAGCCCGGGCCGGGGGACGCTGGTCGGCGGCGCGGTACCGGGCCGGGGAGGAGGTCCTCTCCACGGTGACGGCGCCGACCACCAGGAGCAGGGGGACCAGCGTCAGCGCCATGAAGCGCAGGAAGGCGAAGAGGGCGTTCTCGCCCCGGTGCAGCCAGAAGGCGCTGACCAGCGCCATCACCAGGTGCATGAGGATCATGGCCCAGGCGGGCATGGGGTCCTGGGAGACCAGGGCCGCCCCGGTGTGGTCGGCGTGCCCGCCGCCCGCCTCCTGTGTGGCGGAGAAGGTGACGTGCAGGGCGAGCTGGCCCCACAGCATCCACGCGGTGAGCATCCCGGGGCCGTGCCTGCGTCCCGTGAGGGCCCAGGCCACGGCGAGGACCACGGCGGTACCGACCAGGAGCCCGGGAACCGGGACGTCGTGTCCGGAGCTGACCGTGTGGCCGATCGCGGACAGGCTCACGCACACCAGGGTGAACACCCCGGCGCGCAGTGGTCGGCACTGTTCGCTGTCGGACATGGTCCCCACATCGTCGCACCCTCCGGTCGGCCTCGGGCACGGGGGTGGGGGATCACCCGAACCGCCGGACCGTCCTCCGTTATGCTCGCTGGCGTCCCCGGCGTGAGAACAGAGGTCGCCCGTGTCCGTCTCCCCGCTCACCCTGCTGCATGAGTGGACAGCCCGCACCGACGAGGCTCCGCTGCGTGAGTTCCTGCTGGTCGGAAGGGTGGTGGATCTCTCCGCCCTCGAACGCGAGCTGGTGCCCGCCGCCCAGGATCTGGGCGCGGCGGTCACGGTGCTCGGCACCGCCGACGAGGAGGCACTCGTGCGGCGACCGGACCGCGTGTACGCGTTGGTCGACCGGCCCGTACCCGACCTGGCCCTGTTGCTGGGAGACGAACACGTGGTGGCCGCCTTCGGCTCCGGACCGCCCTCCGGTGGCGAACGGGTCTGGACGGTGCTGCGCGGCGGACCGGACGGGGTCCCGTGGGCGCTGGCCGAACTCGGCGCCTGGATGTCCGCCTGCGCGAGCGACCTCGACCTGCCCGCCGCCCTGGCCGAGCGGCTCGCCGCCCTGGCCGACCGGCTGGAGGACCTACTGCTCACCCGGCCCCTGGAGACCCCCGTCCGGGTGGTGCACAACCTGGAGGCTCCGCTCGTCGACCAGCTGCCCGAGGGGCCCGTCGACGAACTCACCCTGCACGCGCCCCTGCGCGGGTACGACGCCCCGGCGCTGGCCGCCCTCACCGGGCGGCTGTCCCCGTCCCGTGTACGGCTGGGCGTTCCCGGGTCCTGGGCCGACCAGGACCGGGAGGACGCCGTACGGTCGCTGGCCGAGGCGGGCGTGGTGGCGGACGCATACCTCGTGGCGGAGGGTTTCCCGGCGCACGGCGGCCTGGTCGAGTGGTGCGCGGGCGATCGGCGTTCCGCGCTGACCTGCGGGTCGGGCCTGGCAGCGCTGACCCGCACGGCCGTGTCGGGAGCCGCCCTGGAGCTGGGCCTGGTCGTCCCCGCCGACCCCTCGCCCGAGCCCACTCCGCGAGTCGGCGCCACCGCCGACGACCCCCGCCTGTCGGAGGTGACCGCCGAGTTGGAGGAGGCGGGCTGGAGCCTGGAGTCCGATGCGGGCCTGCACCGGGTGCGAGGGGCCTTCACCAATCCGGTACCGGTCGCCGCGCGGGTCGCCGAACTGCTGGAGGAGGACACCGGTCCCGTCCTCGTGCACGCCGAGGGGCCCAAGGGGTGGGCGCTGATCGTGTGGCGGCGGCCCACGCTGCTGCTCGCCTCCGCTCCGCGAGGCAGCGCCTGGCGTCTGTACCGCGTGGACCCGCCCGCGACCCCCTCCTCTCGTCTGGGCGGGGGCGAGGGCGTGTCCCGGGTGGGTCTGCTGCGCACCAGCGCCCCGCTGCACCGGGTCCCGCACCGCGACGTGCTGGCGTTCCTGGAGTCGTTGGGCACCGACCACATCACCCTGTTGGAGCGGGTCGGGCACCTGACCACCCCCCTGTGACCGCGCGCTCCGGGCACGGGGACGGGTGCGCGGCGCGGACGGGGGCCGCACGTGCCAGGTGTACTTGACCCGAGAGGTCAGTACACCTGGGACTGGCCGGGCGTCTCCTCGGGGGTGTGCCGCTCCCCCCGGAGCCGACGGGCGAAGGCGGCCGGGGGACGGACGCTCCGGACCCGGGCCCGGAGCGCGCCCAGACGGGCGCGCGCCGCCCCCAGCGCGCGTCGCGGGCCGCCCGGGGGCGGACCGGGCGCGCCACCCTCCGCGCCATCGCCCTCGGCGCCACGGGCCCGGTCGACCTCGGCGACCCGGGCGTGCAGACGGTCCCTGACCTGTTCGGGGGTGTAGGCACGGCGCTCACGTTCGGCCCGCGCGATCGCCACTCCGGTGGCCGCCACACCCACGAAGGCGGCCACACCCAAGGCCTTCCACCACTTCATGCTCTTAGGCTAGTGCCTGTGGCAGACACGAGCATGGACCTGGACGCGGCCGTCGACCTGACCAGAACCGGTGACGTGTGGGTGTTCCGGGGCACGAGCGTGCCCGACCGGGCCATCCAGCTCACCACCAACAGCCCGGTGAACCACGTGGGCATGTCCGTCGTGGTGGACGACCTCCCGCCGCTGATGTGGCACGCCGAACTCGGCCGGTCCCTGGTGGACATGTGGACCGGCGCCCACCAGCGCGGGGTGCAGCTGCACGACCTGCGCGACGCCGTCCTCGTGTGGGGGCGCCGGTACGGGCAACAGGCCTGGCTGCGCCAGCTCGAACCCCTGGCCGACCGGCCGATGGAGGACGCCGCGCTGCGGATGGTCGCCCGGCTGAACGGCACGCCCTTCCCCTCGACCGCGCAGCTGGCCGGACGGTGGGCGCTGGGCCGGATGCCGTTCGGCGGCCGGGCCCGCGAACGCCGGTTGGAGACCGCCTACTGCGCCGAGGTCATGGCCCTCACCTACGAGGAGATGGGGCTGCTGTCCCGAGGGAAGCGGCCGGGCTACTACGACCCGGGGCGGTTCTGGAGTGGGGACTCCCTGGAGCTGGAGGGCGGCTTCTCCCTGGGCGGGGAGATCCGGGTGGACCTCCCGGATGAGTTGACCGGCCCCGTGTAGTCGACGCGTCGGACGGGCACTGACCTGGTCAGGGCGCAACCTCATCGGAGAGGGACACATGACGGAGCATTCTCTGGAGGCGGTGGCCGAGTCCGACCTCGTCGTACGCGGCGGCACGTTCCGCTGCGTGGCCTTCCGCGACCCGGTCGACGGCCGGGAGCATCTGGCCCTGGTCACGGGCGAACTGGGGAACGGCGAGGAGGTGCTGGTCCGGGTGCACTCCGAGTGCGTCACCGGTGACGTGTTCGGGGCGCTGCGCTGTGAGTGCGGCGACCAACTCGACGCGGCCCTGGCCACGATCCTCACCGAGGGCCGGGGCGTGTTCGTGTACCTGCGCGGCCACGAGGGACGCGGGATCGGCCTGGTGAACAAGGTGCGCACCCAGGTGCTCCAGGACGAGCGTGGGTTGGACACCGTCGACTCGGCCACGGAACTGGGCCTGCCCGTGGACGTGCGCGACTACGGCCCCGCCGCTCGGGTGCTGCGGCACCGGGGCGTGCGTTCGGTGCGATTGCTGTCCAACAACCCCGCCAAGGTGCTGGCTCTGGAGGCCCACGGGGTGCGGGTGGCCTCGCGGGTTCCGCTGCTGGTCGCCGCGCACCAGCACAACGCCCGCTACCTGACCGCCAAGCGCGACCGTCTGGGGCACGACCTCCCCCACCTGAACGGTGACGCGAGGAGGGCGGGTGGCTGACCCGGCCTCCTGGGCCGTCGACTGGCCCGGCGCGCGGGGCTGGGCGGCGGCCGTTCTGTACGTGTCGCTCGTGGGCGTGGCGCTGGTGGTGGCGGTCCGCCGCCACCAGCGGTGGCCGCTGGGCCCGGCTGACCTGGTCACGCTGGTGCGGGTCGGCCTCATCGGCGCGGTGACGGTGCTGGTGGCCGAGGGCGGCCCGGCGGGGCCGGTGGTGGCGGTGGCCTCGGTCGCCCTGGTTCTGGACTGGGTGGACGGGCGGGTGGCCCGGGGCACGCGCACGGAGTCGGACTTCGGGGCCCGGTTCGACATGGAGGCCGACGCGTTCCTCATCCTGGCCCTGAGTGTGTACGCCTCCGGGGTGCTGGGAGCCTGGGTCCTGTTGATCGGGGCGATGCGGTACCTGTTCGGGGCCGCCGCCCTCACGGCGCCGTGGCTGCGGGGCCCGTTGCCGCCGAGCACGGCGCGCAAGACCGTGGCCGCCGCGCAGGGGATCGTGTTGACCGTGGTCGCGTCCGGCGTCCTGCCGCTCGGTGCGGCGGAGGCCGTGACGGCGACGGCGCTGGCCGCCCTGCTGTGGTCGTTCGGACGTGACGTGGTGGGGCTGTGGAGGGCGCGTGCCCCCGGGGCCACGACCACCGAGAGGAAGAGGTGACGGATGGGACGGACGGCTCGGGCTTTTTGGGTGCGCTCCCCCGGTGTCGGCGAGATCCGGGAGGTGGAGCTGCCCGCTCCCGGCCCCGACGAGGTGCTGGTGCGCTCGCTGGGATCGGGCATCAGCCGGGGGACCGAGACGCTGGTGTTCGGCGGCGGTGTGCCGCCCAACCAGTACGGGGTGATGCGGGCCCCCTACCAGGAGGGTGACTTCCCCGGTCCACTCAAGTACGGGTACCTGAACGTGGGGGTCGTCGAGGAGGGGCCCGGGGAGTTGGCGGGGCGCACGGTGTTCACCCTGTTCCCCCACCAGACCCGGTTCGTGGTGCCCGCGTCGGCGGTGTCGGTGGTTCCCGACGCGGTACCGGCCGCCCGGGCGGTGCTGGCGGGCACGGTGGAGACCGCGATCAACGCGCTCTGGGACGCCGCTCCACTGGTGGGCGACCGGGTGACGGTGGTCGGCGCGGGCATGGTGGGCTGTTGTGTGGCGCGCCTGCTGGCCCAGGTACCGGGAACCCGCGTCCAGCTGGTGGACGTGGACCCCGGGCGCGCCGCCGTCGCGGACCGCCTGGGGGTGGACTTCGCCCGCCCCGAGGAGGCCGAGGGCGGGCGCGACCTGGTCTTCCACACGAGCGCCACCGAGGCGGGGCTGGTCCGCTCCCTCAGGCTGCTGCACGTGGAGGGCGAGGTGGTGGAGCTGAGCTGGTACGGGGACCGGAGGGTGATCCTGCCGCTCGGTGAGGACTTCCACTCGCACCGGCTGGGCGTCCGGGCCAGCCAGGTCGGCATGATCTCCCCGGCCCGGCGCTCGCGCTACGACCACTCCGAGCGCCTCAGCCTGGCGCTGCGCCTGTTGGAGGACCCCGCCTTCGACGCGCTCCTGACCGGGGAGAGCCCCTTCGAGGAGCTGCCCTCCCTGCTTCCGAGACTGGCCGCCGGGGAGCTGTCCGCCCTGTGCCACCGCGTCGTCTACGAGACCTGACCGTACCGACCGATCCTGACGAGCCTGGGGAGTCCGCATGTTCAGTGTCACCGTCCGGGACCACCTGATGGTCGCGCACAGCTTCCGGGGGGAGGTCTTCGGCCCCGCGCAGGCCCTGCACGGGGCGACCTTCGTGGTGGACGCCACCCTGCGCCGCCCGGAGCTCGACCCCGACGGCGTCGTCGCGGACATCGGCGCCGCCACCCGGGAGCTGGCCGCGGTGGTGGCCGAACTCAACTACCGCAACCTGGACGAGGTGCCGGAGTTCGCGGGGAGCAACACCACGACGGAGTTCCTGGCCCGGGTGGTCGCCGACCGTCTGGCGGAGCGGATCGGCGCCGGTGCGCTGGGACCGCACGCGGCGGGGTTGGCGTCGGTCGCGGTGACCCTGCACGAGTCGCACGTGGCCTGGGCCTCCTACGAACGGGAGCTGTGAGCGCCTCGGAGCCCGCGCCGGTGCTCTTCGTCGTGCCCGAGGCGAGCGCGCCCAGCGGCGGGCACACCTACGACCGCAGGATCGCGCGGGCCCTGGAGGCGGTACTGGGCGCGACGGCCCGGCAGGGGCGGTCCAACGGCGCGCACGGAACGATCGGAGGACCGGCGCCGGACGGCGCGGGGGTGTGCGGAGGCGGGGAACCGTCAGGCCCCCCGGTGCGGGTGGTGACGGTGCCGGGCGCCTGGCCGCGTCCCGGCCAGGACGGCGCCCGCGCGCTGGGCTCCGTCCTGGCCGGGGCCCCCGAGGGCGCGCGTGTGCTGGTCGACGGGCTGGTGGCGTGCGCGCTGCCCGAGGTGGTGGTGCCGTGCGCGCGACGCCTCCGGCTCCACGTGCTGGTGCACCTGCCCCTGGCCGACGAGACGGGGCTGGCGGAGGTGGAGGCCCGCGATCTCGACGCCCGTGAGGGGGCCGCGCTGCGGTGCGTCGACGGTGTGGTGGCCACGAGCGCGTGGGCGGCGCGGCGGCTGGTCGCGCACCACGGTCTGGCCAAGGACCGCGTGGCGGTGGTGCGGCCGGGGGTGGAGGCGGCCCGGCTGGCGCCCGGGAGCGGTTTCGAGGCCGGTTCGGGGCGGGTGCCGCGGCTGTTGTGTGTGGCCTCGCTGACCCCGCGCAAGGGCCACGACGTGCTGTTCGACGCCCTCGCACCGCTGGTGGGGCTCGGGTGGGAGTGCGTGTGCGCGGGGCCGGGCACACCTCCCCCGCTGCCCGGCGCCCTCGCGGGGCGGGTGCGCTTCACCGGTCCGGTGACCGGGCCGGAGCTGGAGGACGCCTACGCCTCGGCCGACCTGCTGGTGCTGCCCTCGCGCGCGGAGACCTACGGGATGGTCGTGACCGAGGCGCTGGCGCGGGGCGTGCCGGTGGTGGCCACCCGGGTGGGCGGTGTCCCCGAGGCCCTGGGGCGGGCGCCGGACGGTCGGCTGCCCGGGGTGCTGGTCCCCCCGGAGGACGCGGTGGCGCTGGAGCGGGTGCTCCGGGGCTGGCTGACCGATCCCGGTCTGCGGTCGGGCCTGCGGGTGGCGGCGCGGCTGCGGCGGGAGGGGCTGACGCGGTGGCCCGAGGCGGCCCGGGAGCTGGCGGCGGCGCTGGGCCGCTGACGGTTCCGGTGCGGGTCACCCGTGTGACGGGGTTCTCCGACCGGTTCCTGTCCCGGTGTCGGACCCGGTGGTACCGTGCATAGGGTGCAAAAATTCTTACGATGCATTTTTGCCTCCCCAGCAGAACTCCCCCACCTGCGCGCCCGCACCCGTCACTCGTTCACCAGAGGCCAGCCTTGAGCACCACCCAGTCCCAGGGCACCGCACGCACACCGATCATGCGCACCCTGAGCGGGCTGCTGATCGTCCTCGGCGTGACGATGCTCAGCGGCACGATCGTCTCGGTCGCGCTGCCCCAGATCCTCGGTTCCCTCCAGGGAACCCAGTCCCAGTACACCTGGGTGGTCACCGCGACCCTGCTGGCGTCCACCGCCTCCACACCGGTCTGGGGCAAGCTCGCCGACCTCTTCCCGAAGAAGCGGCTGCTCCAGATCTCGATCGTGCTGTTCATCGTGGCCTCACTGTTGAGCGGGTTCGCCCAGAACACCGAACAACTCATCGCCTTCCGCGCGCTCCAGGGGCTCGGCATGGGCGCCTCCCAGGTCCTGGTCCAGGCCACCATCGCGGCGCTGGTGAGCCCCAAGGAGCGCGGCCGCTTCAACGGGATCATCGGCGCCATCATGGCCGTGGCCACCGTCGGCGGCCCGCTGATCGGCGGAGCCCTCACCGACTCCTCCTGGCTCGGCTGGCGCTGGTGCTTCTTCATCGGCGTCCCGTTCATGCTGGTCGCCCTGGTCGTGCTCACCCGCACCCTGCACCTGGTGGAGGAACGCCGCACCGACGCACGCGTGGACTACGTCGGTGCCACGCTGATCGCCGCGGGTGTCAGCACCATCCTGCTGTGGGTGACCTTCGTCGGCGGCAGCTTCGCGTGGGCCTCCTGGCAGACCGGGGCCATGGTCACCGGCGGGCTCGCCCTGCTGGCCGCCGCCGTGTGGGTGGAGAACCGCGTCGCGGAACCCGTCATCCCGCTGCACCTGGTGCTGCGCCGCGAACCGATGATCGCGATCGTGGCCAGCGTCGCGGTCGGCATGGCGATGTTCGGCGGAGCGGTCTTCCTCGGCCAGTACTTCCAGCTGGCCCGCGGCTACTCACCGACCGCCGCCGGGCTGCTGACCACCCCGCTGATGCTCGGCATGATGCTCTCCTCCACCGTCTCCGGGTGGATGGTCTCCCGCTCGGGGCGGGTGAAGTCCTACGTCGTCACCGGGCTGGTGTTCCTGACGCTCGGCTTCCTGCTGCTGTCCACCATCGACGCGACCACCTCCCTGTACGTGGTGTCGCTGGGCATGCTGGGGGTCGGCGTGGGCGTGGGCCTGTCCATGCAGAACCTGGTGCTGGTGGTCCAGAACTCGGTCCCGCTGCGCGAACTCGGGGCCGCCAGCGGGGCGATCACGTTCTTCCGGTCCCTGGGCGGCACCATCGGCGTGTCCGTGCTCGGCGCGATCCTGGCCAACCGGGTGAGCACGAACGTGACCGACGGCCTGGCCGCCTCGGGTGTGGAGATCCCCGCCGGAGGCGCGGACGGCTCCACCCTTGACCTGGCGGGCATGCCGCCCTTCCTGCGCGAGATCGTGGAGGGCGCCTACGGCAGCTCCACCGGCGACATCTTCCTGGTCGCCGCGGGGATCGCCGTGGTCGGTCTGGTCGTGGCGCTCTTCCTGCCCCGGGTCCGGCTGCGCGACACCGTGGACATGGAGCCGCCCGCGGCCGAGGACGAGGACCCGGAGTCGGCACACCGGCGCGGCGAGGGCGCCCTCTCGTCCTGAGCGCCCCGGTGGCGGTCCCGCCGGGGCCGTGAGGGGAAGGGGAGACAGATCCGGGCAAAGGCTTCCCGGATCGGCCCTCCCGTGCGCGGTGGAACTGGCACCCTGGAAGGAGGCGACCGTCCGCTGACGGCCGTACTCCACCGGGAGGGGTCCCGATGAGCCCAGTGTCCGAGAACCCGCCGCCCGTGTTCGACCCGGGGTGGCTGGCCCTGCGCGAGGAGGCCGACTCCGGGGCCCGCTCCCCCGGCTCCCTGGCCCCGCTGCGCGGCCTGCTGTCCTCCCGGGGCGCACCGGCGCGCCCGGTCGGAATCGCCGACCTCGGCTGCGGCGCCGGGTCCCAGGGGCGCTGGTTGGCGCCCCGGCTGCCCGGCCCCCAGCACTGGACGCTCTACGACCGCGACCCCGGGCTGTTGTCGACGGCCGGGGCCCGCCTGCCCGCCGTCTCCGCGGACGGCGCCCGGGTGAGCGCACGGATGTGCCTGCGCGAGGTGGGGACCCTGTCCGGCGACGACCTGGCCGGGATCGACCTGGTCACCGGGTCGGCCCTGCTCGACCTGCTCACACGCGAGGAGCTGGACGCCGTCGTCGGGGCCGTCGCCGCCGCCGGGTGCCCCGCGCTGTTCACCCTGTCGGTGACCGGGCGGGTGGAGTTCTTCCCCGGCGAGCGCGAGGACGCGGCGCTGACGGAGGCCTTCAACGCCCACCAGCGGCGCGGCGGTCGCCTGGGGCCGGACGCGGTCGGGGCCGCCGCCGCGTCGTTCGCGGAGCGGGGCTACCGGGTCCTGACCCAACCGAGCCCCTGGCGCCTGGGCCCCGAGCACGCGCCGCTGGTCCGCGCGTGGTTGCGGGGGTGGGTCGGGGCCGCTCTGGAGCAGGACCCGGACGCCGCCGCGGGCGGGTACCTGGAGCGCAGGCTCGGGGAGTGCGACCGGGGCGAGCTGGGTGTGCTGGTACACCACGACGACCTGCTGGTGGTGCCCGGCGGGGGGACGGGTTCGCCGTGAGACGCGCGGGTTGGCCGCGCGCGCTGGTCGGGGCGGCGATCCTGGCGGGTGTCGTGTGGTGGTTCCCGCTGGAGGCCCTCACCTCCGCGTTCGGCGCGGTCGACGCGGCCACGGTGGTGGCCGCGTTGGGAATCGGCCTGGTCACGACCGCGCTGTGCGCGACCCGTTGGGCGGTCGTGGCGCGCGGGGTGGGGCTGCGGCTGCCGTGGACGCGTGCCGTGGCCGACTACTACCGCTCGCTCTTCCTGAACGCGGTGCTGCCCGGCGGGGTCCTGGGTGACGCGCACCGCGCGGTCGCCCACGGGCGCGCCGCCGCAGACCTGCCCCGGGCCGTGCGGGCGGTGCTCCTGGAGCGCATGGCGGGCCAGGTGGTGCTGGCGGCGCTCTGCGCCGCGCTGTTGTTCACGCTGCCCACCGCGCTCCTGGGCCCCGGGCTGCTGGCGGTGACCGCCTCCCTGGGGGTGTTCGGCACGGTCGCGCTGGTGGTGGCGGTGGGCTGGCTCCTCGGCCGCCGCCGGGGCGCGGCCTGGTGGCGGATGCTGTCGGCGACGGTCGCCGACACCCGGGCCGGTCTGTTCACGTGGTCGACCGGCCCGGGCGTGCTCGTGCTGTCGGCGGCGGCGTTGGCCGGACACCTGGTCCTGTTCCTGGTGGCGGCACGGGCGGCGGGCGTCACCGAGGCCGCCCCGACACTGCTCCCCCTCCTGGTCCTGGCCCTGGTGGCGATGGCCGTCCCGGCCAACCTGGGCGGTTGGGGTCCGCGCGAGGCGGTGACGGCGCTGGCCTTCGGAACGGCCGGGCTCGGCGCCGACCTCGGGCTGACCGTGTCAGTGGCGTACGGGTTCCTCGCGCTGGTCGCCTCCCTTCCCGGTGGGGCGGTGCTGCTGTGGAGGCTGCTGCGGGTCGAGCACCTTGAGGTACCCGGAGAACGCCGTCACCAGGTGGGCCAGAAGATCCCGGCCCTCGGTGGCGGTGGCGCGTGAGGGCTGCCCGACCACCCCGGTGCGGGTGTAACGGGAGAGCCCGGTGGTGAGCATGTGGTCACGCCGGTCGGCGAGGTGGTCGGCCTCCTCGTAGCCCGGCCGGACCAGGTCGGGTCGCACGTGGAGCAGCACCGAGGTCTCCAGCTCCCCCGCGTGCATGTCGCGGTCGTTGGTGGTGCTCATCCGCGCGGCCCGGCGCGCGGCCTCCCAGTCGTGCGGTCCGGGAAAGAGCGCCATGGCACCGCGCGAGGCCTGGACGAGGTTGGCCAGCACGTGGTTGCCGCCGTGCCCGTTGACCAGCACCAGCTTGGGGGTGCCCGCCGCCCTGAGCGAGTCCGCGATGTCGGAGGCCATCGCGTACAGGGTGGGCGCGGTGACGCTCACCGTCCCCGGCCAGGCCTCGTGTTCGTGTGAGCAGCCGAAGCTGATCGGCGGCAGGACGCGCAGTCCGGGGTGGGCGTCGGCCAGGCTGCGCGCCACGGCGCAGGCGACGACGGTGTCGGTGGTCAGCGGCAGGTGGGGACCGTGCTGTTCGAGGCTGCCCACGGGAAGCAACGCCACTCGGGCGCCCCGCGCGCGCTCTTCCTCGCTGGTGCTGCCGGGGAGGGGGTCGGTGAAGTCCATGGCCCCATCCTCCCCTGCCGTCACGACGGGACGGAGCGCACCGGCGCGGCGGGCGCGCCGGGGAACCTTGACCTCAACCTGGGTTGAGGTGGTGTGCTGGTCTCCGTGGACGTGTTCGCACCGACGAGGAGGAGCCGTGACGGGGAACAGTGACGGGGTCCGCGGATTCACCGCTGAGGGGATCGAGGGGTGGCGGGCCTGGGACGAGGGGCGCGTGCGGATCGGCCCGGCGGTCGGCAAGGAGGACGGAGGCCCGCTGAGCGCCTACTACGCGCGGTTCGACCGGGGGGCGACCGCCGCGCTGCCCGCCCCCTGGGAGGAGGTGTGGGTGGTCCTCGCCGGGTCCCTGATCCTGCGCACCCCCGACCGCACGGTCACGGCGGGACCCGGCGACCTCCTGCACGTCCCGGCCGACTCCCCGGGGGAACTGCGGGCGGAGGAGGACACCACGCTCGCGTGCGTGTCCGTACCGGCGCACTGACCGCGTCGCGTCCGCCGACCACCGGGGGCGCACCCCACATCCGCGACCCCCTCACCCACACCGGAGACACGCTCGGCCTCCACCCCACCCAGATCGCCCGCGCCGCCGACCTCACCACCGCCAC